>JBJTAA010000219.1:0-8319 GCA_046090525.1 Planctomycetota bacterium | reverse complement strand
GCTCTCGAGTCCGGTCACTCCTGGGAGTCCGGTCACTCCGTGACCGGATCACGCAAGACGCCGCGTCGACTCTGACCCGGTTCCGGAGGAACCGGGCTCCAGGAGTCCGGTCACTCCGTGACCGGATCACGCAAGACGCCGCGTCGACTCTGACCCGGTTCCGGAGGAACCGGGCTCCAGGAGTCCGGTCACGCCGTGACCGGATCACGCGAGAGGCTGCGTGCACCCTGACCCGGTTCCGGAGGAACCGGGCTCCTTGGGGGAACCCGGCTCCAGAAGGAACCGTGCCCCCGGGGCTCACATCGGCGTCTTGAAGCCCATCGCCCGCACCACGCACCAGCCCTTCACGCCCTCGAAGATCGAGAAGGCCCCGCCGGCGATGCAGCCGAGGCCGGCCCACAGGGCCCAGACCGCGAGCGAGCCGGTCTGGGCGGCCACGACGAGGCCGACGCCCGCCGCGGCGGTGAGGATGCCTGTGATGATCCGGGCCACGCGGCCCCGGTTGTCGATGTTGCACTGCATGGTGAGGGGCTCCCGGAAAGGGCGGGGCTCGGTGCGGCAGCACAAGGCCCGCCCAAGTGGCAGCGGGATTATATCCCGCTGAAAACGCGCCGAGATGGCAGACGCATTCCGCGGGTTGGAAACCCGCGGCCACTTTGCGGGCAACACGCGGCCACTTTGTTGGCACCCTTCGGCCACTTTGCGGGCACCACGCGGCCACTTTTTTTGCACCCTTCGGCCACTACGTGGGCGCCACGCGGCCACTTTGTTGGCACCCTGCGGCCACTTTGTGGCGACGGGCATCGTGCCCGTCGAAGCCGTTCGCCGCGGCCGCTACGAGAGCAGTTCCCGCACCGGCTCGCCGCCGTCCACGAGCTTGATCGGCCGGCCGCTGCTCGACATGTTCTCCTTCGTGCCGTCGATCCCCAGGCTCGCGCAGAACGTGGCGAACAGATCGGGCACGGTCACCGGCCGGTCGGCCACCTCCACGCCCGCCTTATCGGTCTTCCCCACCACCGCCCCGCCCGCGATGCCGCCGCCGGCGAGCACCGCGTTGAAGCTCCGCGGGAAGTGGTCGCGGCCGCCACGCGGGTTCACCTGCGGCGTGCGGCCGAACTCCCCCATCCAGATCACGAGCGTGTCGTCGAGCATCCCGCGGCGCTCGAGGTCGCGCACGAGCGCCGCGTAGGGGCGGTCCACCTGGCCGGCGAGTTCGGCGACCTTCTCGAAGTTGTCCTGATGCGTGTCCCAGCCGTTGGAGACCACCTCGACGAACGACACGCCGCTCTCCACCAGCCGCCGCGCGAGCAGGCAGCCCGAGGCGAACGCGCCCTCGCCATACTCGGCCCGCACGCTCTCCGGCTCCCGCTCGATGTCGAAGGCCTCCATCTGCGGGCTGAGGATCATCCGCGTGGCCCGCCGGTAGAGGCTGGCATGATCGGCCGCCTCCTGCGGCAGGCTCCGGGCGAAGCCGCTGCCGAGCCGCTCCATCAGGTCGAGCCGTGCCAGGTGCCGCTCGGGCGCGACCTGCGGCGAGGTGTTGGCGGGGCTCGCCGTGGGATCGCGCAGCTCGTAGGGATCCCACTGCATGCCCAGCAGGCCGGCTCCCGAGTCGCCCCGGCCGCGGCCGCCGATCCGCACCACCGGCGGCAGGTCGGACGTTTCGCCGTCGCCCTTCCGGGCGAGCTCGCTCGCCACGATCGAGCCGAGCGTGGGATGGCGGGCGCTGGGGTTCGGCAGGTAGCCGGTGTGCAGGTAGAAGGTGGCCCGCGGGTGGCTCCCCTCCTTGCTCGTCATCGAACGGATCACGGCCAGCCGGTCGGCCACCGTCGCCACGGCCGGCCAGTGTTCGGCAAACCGCATCCCAGGCACGCTCGTGGCGATCGCCTTCGTGCCGCCGCCATTCGCATGGCCCTCGAGCGGGCTGAAGGTCTCGAACTGCGAGGGGCCGCCCTGCATCCAGAGGAGGATGCAGGCCTTGCCCCGCTTCCGCAGGTCGGCGGCGTTCGCCGCCACGGCGTCGCCGAAGGGCAGCACGCCGGCGGCGAACCCGGCCGCGGGCAGGAGGCGGAGGAAGTCACGACGCGATTTCATGGGGATGGATCTCGGATTGCAATCTGCCCTCTCGTAGCCACGGGCTACCAGCCCGTGGAATCCGCCTGCCGGCAAAACCGTCTCCGGGGGGCAAGATGCCCGCCGCTACGGGTCATTTTCGGTGGATGAACTCCGCGCTGTTGACCAGCGCCCAGAAGATGTCCTCGAACGCGTCGGCCCGGTCGCCCGTTTCCCGCACGTGCTCCACGCAGACGGCGAGCTCCTCGGGAGTCGCATGGCGGGCGAGCGTCCGCAGGTGGAGCTCGTCGGCCAGTTCGCGGTCGTCGGGCATCTCGGCGAGCAGCCGGCCCAGCAGCGTGAAGCGTTGGTCGCCGTCCAGCGCCCGGGCGAGCGGCTGGCTGTTCATCAGCAGGAGCGCCTGCGGAATCGAGCCCACGATCTCGTCGCGGGGCAGGCCGGGGTCGTAGCCGAAGGTCTGGTTGAAGACGAGCCGGGGCAGGTTCACCTGGCGGCCGCCGGGCCGCCGCCCGGGGTTTCTGCCGTCGGCCCGGGCCGCCACCTGCGACTCGTCCACGCCGAGCGCGGCGAGCACCTGGGAAAAGAGCTGGTCGGCCCGGAGCCGCTGCGGGCAGCTCGCGTCGCCGACCGGCCGGGCCGCATCCCCCCGCGACCGCGCGGTCGACTGGTAGGCGGGCGTGGCCATCACCGCCCGGAAGAGCGTCCGCAGATCGTGGTCGGCCGCCACGAACGCGCGGCAGAGTTCGTCGAGCAGTTCGGGAAACCGCGGCTCGCGGTCGGGCCCGAGGTCATCGATGCCGTCGTAGAAGCCGTCGCCCACGAGCTCCGTCCAGATGCGATTGACGATCGCTCGGGCGAACCACGGATTGTCGTCCGCCGTGATCAGCCGGGCGGCGGCGACCCGCCGCTCCAGGTCGGGCGTGCCCAGCGGCACCCCCTTCCCGCCCACGAAGAACTTCGGCGTCATGACCGTGCCCGGCTTCGAAGGGTCGTCGATGTGGGGCATCTGGTGCTCGAGGTCGCCCCGCCGGGGGTTGTTCGGGTTCTTCCCCCGCGTCCCGCGGCCGCGGTCGAACGACGCCACCTCGAATCGGTCGAGCCCCTCGCCCGGCCCGCGCCGGATCTCGACCCGCGGGAAGAAGGCGGCGAACTCGTGAAACTGCGTCCGCTTCCAACGATCGGTGAAGTGGTCGTGGCACTGGGCGCATTGGATCTGCACACCGGTGAACACCCGGGAGATCTCGGCGGCGATGTCGGCGGTCTCGCCCATCTGCGCGATCACGATGGCCGTCGCCCCGTTCTCCGACGGCACGCCCGTGGCGGTGATCACGTCGCGGGCGATGTCGTCCCAGGCGGCGTCCTGCTCGAGGTGCTTGGCGAAGAACGCCTCCACCGCCGGCGCCATGCCGAGCGCACGATCGTCGCTGCGGCGGTAGAGGATCACGTCGCGGAAGTAGCGGGCCCAGTTGGCGGCCCAGGCCGGATCGGCGAGCAGGCGGTCGACGAGATCCTGCCGCTTCGACGGCGAGGGATCGGCGAGAAACGCCTCGATCTCGGCGGGCGAGGGCTGGCGACCGACGAGGTCGAGCGAGGCCCGCCGCAGGAAGGTGGCATCGTCGCAGGCCGGCGGGGCCGGAGCCTTGCCGAAGGCGGCCGACGTGGCGAGGGCCAGGAGGGCGGCCAGAGCGACGCGGCGCAGGTGCGGGAAGGCTGGGCTCATGGAGGATTCAACGCCGCTGTCCCGGCAAAGTTGCGGCCGGACACCACCCCCGCCCCCGTAGCCACGGGCTTCCAGCCCGTCGAATCCACCCGCCAGCGGGCCCGTAAGTGGCCGCGTGTGACCCGCGGAATCCGGCCTCCACGCCAACCGCCGCCC
Organism: Planctomycetota bacterium; assembly: GCA_046090525.1. Taxonomy (GTDB): domain Bacteria; phylum Planctomycetota; class Planctomycetia; order Pirellulales; family UBA1268; genus QWPN01. The sequence continues at coordinate 4,370 of JBJTAA010000219.1, read as the reverse complement.
CAGCGCCACCAGGCAGGCCACCCGGTTTCGACGGGATGAAATCCCGTCGCCACTTCCGTCAGGGCGCGACCGCCACCCCCCAGCCGCCTGCCAAGAGGGCCACGAGCAGCCCCGCCAGGGCCAGTCGATAGGCCACGAACGGCCAGAGCGTGTGGCTCGTGAGCATCTGGAGCAGCCAGCGGATCGACAGGTAGCCCGTCACTCCCGCCACGAGGGTGCCCACGACGGCCGCCAGAATGTCGTCACCGGTGGCGAGGATTTCCCGGCGGGCCTGCCAGGCCTCGAGCACCCCGGCCGCCCCGATGGCCGGCAGCGACAGGAGAAACGAAAACCTCGCGGCGGTGCGGCGGTCGAGGCCGCTGATCATCCCGGCCGAGATCGTCGTGCCGCTGCGCGACGAGCCGGGCACGAGCGCGAGCACCTGCGCGAGGCCCATCCAGAGCGCGTCGGCGAGCCGCACGCCCTCGAGCCCGTCGCGGCCCGCCTCGCCCCGTCGGGCCCGCATGACGCAGACGGCCTCTGCCGCGATCATCAACAGCGTGGCCCCCACGAGGGCCGCGGTCACCACCGTGAGGTCGCGGGCATCGCCGCGAATGAAGTCGCGGGCGGCGAGGCCGACGGCCACGATCGGCAGCGTGCCGAGCGCGATCATGATCGCCACCCGCGACTCGACCGACCCCCACGGCCGGCCGTGGGCGAGGCCGACCACGAAGCCGCGAACGATCGCCGCCACATCGCGCCGCATCGCCACCAGCACCGCGGCGAGCGTGCCGCACTGGATCAGGGCCGAATAGGCGGCGCCGGGATCCTTCCAGCCGAGCACGGCCGGCACGATCCGCAGATGGGCCGTGCTCGAGATCGGCAGAAACTCGGTGAGCCCCTGCACGAGCCCCAGGACGACCGCTTCGAGAAGAGACATGCCGCCAGAGACTACCACCCGCCCTGGGAGTCCGGTCACGCCAGGAGTCCGGTCACTCCGTGGCCGGATCATGCAAGGCGCAGCTGCCACTGACCCGGTTCCGGACAAGGAGTCCGGTCACGCCGTGACCGGATCACGCAAGGCGTAGCGCCACCACTGACCCGGTTCCGGAGGAACCGGGCTCCTGGGCGCGGAGCCGGGCTCCTGGGCGCGGAACCGGGCTCCTGGCGGCCGAACCGGGCTCCCGCGGTGTTTCGCCGACCCGGAGCCCCGGGCGGTGGCAGCGCGATCCGCCGTCGCTATACTCCGGGGCTTCCCGAACCCCGAGACAACCGCATGTTTCGCAACCTCAGCACCTTCGGCCCGCCCCTCTCCGGTCGCCCCAGCGAGCTCATCGAACTGGCCCTGTCGTTCGGCTTCGACGGCATGGACATCGACATCCTCGACCTTCAGAAGCAGGCCGAGATCTACGGCCTCGAGCATGCCCGCCGGCTGATGGTGAGCGCCCGCCTCAAGGGTGGCAGCTTCCAACTGCCCGTGCGGCTCGACGCGCCGGACCGCGAATATGAGGCCGACATGGCCGAGCTTCCCGCCCGCCTCGAGATGGCCGCCGCCGCGGAGTGCCCGCGGGCCGTGGCCACGCTCGCCCCGGGCTCCGACGAGCATTCCTTCAAGGATTTCTTCGAGCTGCACCGGCTGCGGCTGCACACGATCGGCGACCTGCTCGCCCGCCACGGGCTCAAGCTCGGCCTGGCGATTCGCCCCGAGCCGGCGGCCCGGGCGGAACTGGCCAACCCCTTCATCCACACGTTCGAGGGCCTGCTCGGTCTCGTGGCCGTGGCCCACGAGCGGATCGGCGCCGTCGCCGACGCCTGGGCGCTGCACGTCACCGGCGAGCCCGCCGAGATGGTCGCCAAGGTGCCGGCGGGTCGGCTGGTCGAGGTGCGGCTCTCCGACGCGCCTCGCGGCACCCCGCGTGAGGAACTGACGGCCGTCGATCGGCTGATGCCCGGCGACACCGGTGCGATCTCCTCCGCGGCCGTGCTCAAGGCTGCGGCGGCCATGGGCTTCGACGGTCCGGCGACGCCCTATGCGTCCCGCTCGACGCTGGCGGGCCGGGGCCGCGAGAAGATCGTGCGGCTGGCCGGCGAGCGGATGGAGCAGGCCTGGCGGGATGCCGGCATGGAGATCGCGCCCCGCTGGTTCGCCCCGGTCGCCCGCGACCAGTTCGGCCGTCCGATCGACGAGGCCGAGTTGGCCGCCGTCATCGCGGCGACAGAGCCTGCCGCCCCGCAGTAACTCGTCTCCCAGGCGCCCGGTTCCTCCCCCAGGAGCCCGGTTCCTCCGGAACCGGGTCAGTGGTGGCGCTACGCCTCGCGTGATCCGGTCACGGAGTGACCGGACTCCTGAGCGTGACCGGACTCTTGGGCCCGTCACGCGCCTTCGCGGATCCACGTCACCTCGGGCTTGCCGCCGCCGGCAACCGCCTCGCCCTTGAGAAACTCGGCGACGTAGCGGACCTGCTTGCCCGGCCGGTCGGGGTCGCGAAACGAGTCGCCCTTCTGCAGGATCGGCAGCTGGTCGGGCATGCAGCCGAAGGCCCGCGTGCCGGCGGCCTGACAGGGATGCCAGCAGCCGTTGCCCTCGGCGTCCTCCAGATAGAACTCCGGATAGCAGTGCCCCTCCACCCAGACGGTGCGGGCGGGAATCCCCTGCGAGCGGGCCGCCGCGATGAAGAGGCACGTCAGCTCCTCGCAGTCGCCCCAGCCGTCGGCCAGCGCCCGCCGCGCGCCCTTGAGATCGCCGTTGCGATACTCCACCTTCTCCCGCACCGCGTCGTAGATCGCCTCGACCCGCTGCCAGCCCTCGCGGTCGCCGGCCGCCTCCTTGGCGAACCTCACGATCTTCGGATCGCGGGTCTCCACGTAGGGGCTCGCGCCGAGATGGATCCGCAGAGCCCGGTCGGGCTTTTCCGGGATCAGCCAGCCCTCGGTCTCGGCGGGCGGCAGGATCGCGAAGCGCTCGAGCTCGAACGTGATGATCGCGTGCTCCTTGGCGCCGGCGGTGATCGACGGGATCGACACCACCATCTGCTCCACGCCGTCGGCGAGGGTGCGGAACTGCGGCCCGCGGACGCCCCGCGACACCTGCTCCTCCACGATCCGCACCTTCTGCTCGGGCCAGGCGGCCGGCACCGGCAGCGTGGCGTAGATGCCCCGGCACGGCCCCCCCACGGCCTGCACGATCACGCCCACGCGATACCGCTGGATCCGCATGTCGCCGAGCACGGGGCCGGTCGTGCCGGCGGCCGGCTCCACGAGCTGCCCGCGAACGGCGGCCGGCACCGCCCAGGCGGCGGCCCACGAGGCGAGGAGGCGGCGGCGGGAGAGCATGGCGGGCTCCGACGGCGGTGGCGACCATGTTCGCATCGGCCGGGGAGGGGGGGCACGGCGAGCGGCAGGCCGGCGGGGCCGGTCGGAGAAAATGGGCCGTTCGCGGCCCTGCGTCGATTGTTCGGGCCCTTTGCGGCTGCTACACTGCGAGGCTCGATTCGTGGCCCGCATCCCCGTCCCCCTTACCCCGTCCGACGTTCTTCCCCGAACCCCTCATTCATGGTCAACCGCAATCTCATTCGCGAACTGGAAACCGGAGACGATCTCGAACAGGAACTCGAACTGGCGATGGCCAGTGCCGGTGACGGCGAATACGCGGTGGGATCGGCCGCGCTGGCGGTCAATGCGGTGCTCGAGGGGAAGGTGCTGCGGGTCGACGACGAGTTCGTGCTCGTCGACGTGGGTTACAAGAGCGAGGGCCACATCCCGCGGAACGAGTGGGACGAGACGGAGCCTCCGCCGCAGGTGGGCGACGTCGTCAAGGTGCTGCTCGAGGAGTTCGAGGACGGCCAGGAAGAGCAGCGGGGCCTGATCACCCTCTCCAAGCGCAAGGCGCGGCGGATCGAGGATTGGCTCCGCGTGATGGAGAGCGTCAAGGAGAACGACGTCGTCACCGGCTTCGTGACCCGCAAGATCAAGGGCGGCCTGCTCGTCGACATCTCGGGCGTCAACGTCTTCCTGCCGGCCAGCCAGGTCGACATCCGCCGCCCCGCCGACATCGGCGACTACTGCGGCCGCGCGATCCAGTGCCTCGTGCTCAAGATCGACGAGGCGCGGCGCAACATCGTCGTCTCCCGCCGGGCGCTGATCGAGCAGGAGCGGGCCGAGCGGAAGAAGCAGCTCATGGAGACGCTCGAGGTGGGCCAGGTCCGCCGCGGCGTGGTCAAGAACATCGCCGACTTCGGCGCCTTCGTGGATCTGGGCGGCATCGACGGCCTGCTCCACATCACCGACATGTCCTGGGCCCGCATCGGCCATCCGAGCGAGATGGTGCAGATCGACCAGGAGGTCGAGGTGCAGGTGCTGCACATCGACCGCGACCGCGAGAAGATCGCCCT
>JBJTAA010000218.1:0-3597 GCA_046090525.1 Planctomycetota bacterium | reverse complement strand
CCCGAGAAGGGGGCCCTGCACCACTGGTTCGACACCCGCCCGGGCCGCGACCTCTGCGACCAACTGGCCAGCGACGAGACGAAGAGTTGGTATCAGGGCCGGGTCATGAGCCGACGGATCACCAATGCGGAGTACGATCGGATGGTGGCGGCGCTCCTCGGCGTGGATCTTCAGCCCGCCCGCAACTTTCCCGCCGATGGCGCCGGCGGCGAGGGGTTCGACACCACCGGCGACACGCTCTTCACCTCGCCCATTCATCTCGAGCGGTATGTGGCTGCGGCCGAGGATGTGGTGGAAGCGGTGATGACCGAGGCCCCGCCCGCGGCAGACTCGCCGCTGATCGCCGGCTGGAACCGCTGGGTCGGGCCGGGCTTCGAGCCGACGGCGGAGCGGGTGCGGGAGCGGGCGGCCGCCTTCGCCACGGCGGCCTGGCGACGGCCGATCCAAGCCGACGAACTCGACCGTCTCATGGCGCTCGCCGGGGCGGCCACAGCGACGGAAGGGGCCCGGCCGCTCGACGGTCTCCGGGAGGCCATGAAGGCGGTACTCGTCTCTCCGAACTTCCTGTTTCTCGTGGAGACATCGTCTAGCGGCACGGGCGTGCATCCGCTCACCGGCCGCCAGCTCGCCGCGCGGCTGGCGGTGTTCCTCTGGTCGTCCTTGCCCGATGACGAACTCCTGCAGTTGGCCGATGCAAACAAGCTTCACGACGAGGCGGTGCTCCGCGGGCAGGTTCGACGCATGCTCCGCGACCCGCGCAGCCGCGGCCTCGCCGAAGACTTCGGGCTGCAGTGGCTGGAGCTCAGGAACTTCTCACAGCGGGTGGCGCCCGACCGGGAGACGTTCCCCGAGTTCGATGCGGGCCTCGCGGCCGACTTCCGCGAAGAGGTGATTCGCGTCGTGCACCGGGTGTTCGCCGAAGACCGGAGCCTGCTCGAACTCGTCGACGCCCCGCAAACCCCGCTCAATGCCCGGCTGGCGGCCCACTATGGCGTGGCGTGGCCGGCCGAGGCCGCGGCCCCGCCCGACGGCTGGCGGACGGTCGCGCTCTCCGACCGCCGCCGCGGCGGCGTCCTCACCACGGCCGCGGTGCTCGCGGGCACGTCGTATCCGAAGCGGACGAGCCCGGTGCTCCGGGGGCAATGGGTGCTCGGGCAGGTGCTCGGCGGGAGGGTGCCGCCGCCGCCTCCCGGCGTGCCGGCCTTGGAAGAGGCCCACGGCGGCGAGGAGCCCAAGACGCTCCGGCAGCGGCTCGAGGCCCACCGCACGAACCCCACCTGCGCCTCGTGCCACGACAGGATGGACCCGATCGGCTTCGGCCTCGAGAACTACGACGTCCTCGGCCGCTGGAGAAGCGAGGATGCGGGCCAGCCGGTCGACGCCTCCGGCAGCCTGCCACCGGGCGGCCCGTTCACCGGCCCCGAGGAGTTGAAGCAGCGGCTGCTCGACCGCCGCGGCGAGTTCGTCAAGCACGTCACGCGCAAGCTGCTCGGCTACGCGCTCGGCCGGCAGCTCGACGAGTTCGACCAGTGCGTCGTCGACCGGGCAGTCGAGAAACTCGCCGCGGCCGACCACCGGGCGGCCCTGCTCGTCGAGGAAATCGTGGTCAGCCACCCTTTCCGCCACCGATACCATAAACTGGAGGGTGAATCGGCCGGGCCGTGACCCACCGCCCGCCTCGCCCCTGCCCCGCCTGCCGTCCGCCCCATGCCACCCCTCCCGCCTGCCGGCGCACCCCTGTCCCGACGCGGCTTCCTCCGCGGCACGGGTGTGGCTCTCTCGCTGCCCTGGCTCGCGTCGTGGCCGGGCCGGGGGCAGGCGGCCGGCGCGGCCGCCACGCCGCCGCCTCGGGTGGCCTTCTTGTACTTTCCCAACGGTGCCCCCATGAAGCATTGGGTGCCCGAGGCGGCAGGTGTCGACTTCACGCTGCCCTACGCGCTCGAGCCGCTGGCGCCGGTCCGCGACCACGTGCTCGTGATCTCGGGCCTCGACAAGAAGCACTCCCGGCAAGGAGACGGCCACTACGCGAAGACCGCCAACTTCCTCACCGGCCTGCCGGTCACGAAGACGACCGGGGCCGAACTCTCGTCGGGCGGGGTGTCGGTCGATCAGTTGATCGCCCAGTCGCTCCGGGGCCAGACGCCGCTGCCGTCGCTCGAGTTGAGCACCGAGCCGATCGTCTCGGGCGTGGACAGCAACGTCGGCTTCACGCGGCTCTACGGCGGGCACATCTCCTGGGAGTCGGCCAACCGGCCGGTCGCCCGCGAACTCAATCCGCGGCTCGTCTGGGAACGCATCTTCAGCGGCGGCGGGCCGACCGATCCGCGGCGCCGGCGGCTGCGGGGCAACCTCTTGGATCACGTGCTCGCCGACGCCCGCGACGTGCGACGGCAGCTGGCGCGGGACGATCGCCACAAGATGGAGGAGTTTCTCGACGCCGTGCGGGCCGTGGAGCAGCGACTGGATCACGCGGCGGCAGCCGACCGTCTTCCGCCCGACCCGGCCGCCCTGGGCAAGTCGCCGCCGGCCGGCACGCCCGCCGATCCGCGGGAGCACGTGGCCCTGATGCTCGACATGATCGAGATCGCCTTCCGCACCGACTCCACGCGGGTCGTGTCGTTCATGTTCGCCAACGACGTCTCGGGGCGGAACTTCTCCTTCCTGGAGGGCGTCAGCGGCGGCCACCACGAGCTTTCCCACCATGAGGGGAAGGAGGAGAAGATCGAGCAGTACAAGCGGATCACCCGCTGGCACGTCGAGCAGTTCGCCGGGCTCGTGCAGCGGCTGGCCGCGATCCCGGAGGGCGATGGCAGCCTGCTCGACGCGACGATGCTCTTCTGCGGTTCGAGCATGTCCGATGGCAACGTCCACGATCCCGATAACCTCCCGATCCTCTTGGCCGGTGGCGGCGGGGGCACGCTCAAGGGGGGCCGGCACCTGGCGTGCGAGGGCGAGCGGCCGCTGTGCGACCTCCACCTGGCGATCGCCCAGCGGATGGGCGTCGCCGCCGAATCCTTCGGCGACAGCACGGGCCCGCTCGCGGGCTTGGACGCGACCGCCTGAGGGACGCTCGCCAACGCCCCCTCGCGCGGGTAGCCTGCACGGGCGTTGATCGTTCCCTCGACTTCAGTCTTCGGGGTTCCGCCACATGTCCGCAGCTATCGACTCCTTCGTGCGCCGCCTCGCGCCGCTCATGGTGCTCCTGCTCGGCCTGCCGACCGTCCTGGCCGCCGAGTTCAACATGGACGTCACCGCCGCTGGCATCCGGCCCGGGGACCACGTGGCCGGGCCCGTGCTCTCGAACGACAGCCTCGCCCATCGCGTCGTGCTGCTCGAGTTCTGGGGGGTGAACTGCCCGCCCTGCATCCGCAGCATGCCGCTGCTCGAGGAACTTCACAAGACGCTCGGACCCCAGGGCCTTGTGGTCATCGGGGCCCACGCCCAGGGAGGCACGGCCGAAGAACTCAAGCGGAAGGTCGCCCAGCTCAGAGTCTCATTCACGATCCTCGACGGCGCTCAGGTCGAGGGCGGGGCCGACTTCCAGGGCATCCCGCACTGCATGCTCTTCGACCACACCGGCAAGTGCGTCTACCGGGG
>JBJTAA010000217.1:0-3290 GCA_046090525.1 Planctomycetota bacterium | reverse complement strand
GTCTGCTCGATGTAGGGCAGGATCAGGACGGCCCAGTTGGGGCCAAAGTTCTGCGTGAAGTTGCCGATATCCGTCAGCCCGGGCCGCAGCAGAACCGACGGCGGCAGCGTGCGCCGGGAGTCGTGATAGGTGTGGGCGGCGACGCCCAGTTGCTTGAGGTTGTTGGAGCATTGCGTGCGGCGGGCAGATTCGCGGGCGGTTTGCACGGCCGGCAGCAGCAGGCCGATCAGCACCGCGATGATCGCGATCACGACGAGCAGTTCGACCAGGGTGAAACCAGGGAGGGGGCGAGGGCACACTGTCGCGCACCCTCCGGTCGGTTGACCGGACCGTTTCCCCCCGACATGGAGTTCACAAAGCCCGGCGGCCCTGCGGAGCCAGCCGTGGCCTGACGATCGAGTGATGACGGGACCTCGGAGCACAGAACGGAGCTCGGCAGCGCGCCGGTAGTGATGGGACAGGGCCTCACCGGTCAGGTCGCGCGAGCGGAACTGCATGGGTAAACTTTCGTCGCCTGCCCGAACACCCCGACGCGCCCGAGGGGGTCGATGGAACCAGTGATGACGCCGCCTGATGCTGGGAGATTACCCCCCGGTCTGGTTGGCCGCAAGCGATGAATCGGCACCGTGCGGCCGCGCCGGCGGCGCGGCCAGCAGGAGGAAGGTTCGCGGCGGTGGGCATGCTTGCGTGGCCTGTGAGGCCCACGGTCGGAGGGGAACTGCGGGGACCGCCCGCTGCACGCGGTGAAATTGATCTCGGCCTCATGCTGCCCTAGGGTACGCCACGTCGGGGCGGGCCCCGGCAGGGCAGCCCCTCAGGCGAGCCTGGTGCCCTACCGCGGACAGGTCGACCGGTCATGCAGCAGATCTTCATCTGGTCGATCGTCTCGTCGCTGGCGGGGTTCCTGTTCGGCTTCGACACGGTCGTGATCTCGGGGGCCGAGAAGACGATCCAGCAGGTGTGGGGGCTTTCGCCCGCGCTGCACGGCGTGGCGATGGCGTCGGCGCTCTACGGCACGGTGCTGGGGGCCGTGTTCGGCGGCTGGCCGACGGACCGGATCGGCCGCCGGCCGACGCTGCTCTGGATCGGGGTGCTCTACTTCGTGTCGGCCGTGTGGAGCGGCCTGGCGACCGACGTCTGGTCGTTCATCATCGCCCGCCTGATCGGCGGCGTGGGCGTGGGCGTCTCGACCGTCGCCGCGCCGCTCTACATCTCCGAGATCTCGCCGCCGAACCTGCGCGGCCGGCTCGCCGGGTTGTTCCAGTTCAACATCGTGTTCGGCATCCTGGTGGCGTTCCTGTCCAACTACCTGATCGAGGGCACGGGCCCGAACGACTGGCGGTGGATGCTCGGGGCCGAGGCCTTCCCGGCCCTGGCCTACACGCTGGCCTGCCTGGTGATTCCCGAGAGCCCCCGCTGGCTGCTGCTGCAAGGTGGCGAAGCACGCCGCCGGCAGGCGCTCGACGTGCTCGCCAGGCTGGATCCCGGCGGCTCGGCCGCCGATCTCGACCGCGCCGCCGACCGGATCGTGGCCGCCACCGGCGGCGGGGCCGCGGGCGGCGCCAGTCTCGCGCGGCTCCGGCGTCCGCTCCTGCTCGCGTTCCTGATCGCGGTGTTCAACCAGTTCTCGGGAATCAACGCGGTGCTCTACTTCGCCCCGCGGATCTTCGAGATGGCGGGGCTCGGGGAGAAGTCGGCCCTGCTGCAGTCGGTCGGCATCGGCGTGACGAATCTGGCGTTCACCTTCGTCGGGCTGTGGCTGATCGACCGGGTCGGCCGGCGGACGCTCTTGGTCGTCGGCTCGCTCGGCTACATCGGCTCGCTCGGTCTGTGCGCCTGGGCCTTCGCCACGGAGCACTTCGCGGTGGTGCCCGCCTGCATCTTCGCCTTCGTGGCCGCCCATGCGATCGGCCAGGGGGCCGTGATCTGGGTGTTCATCGCGGAGATCTTCCCCGACCGCTTCCGGGCCACGGGCCAGGCGGTCGGCTGCGCCACCCACTGGGTGTGTGCCGCCCTGATCACCACGGTCTTCCCCGTGATGGCGTCGGCCTTCGCGCCCGCGGTGATCTTCGCCTTCTTCGCCGGGATGATGGTGCTCCAGCTCGTATGGGTGCTGGCGCTCGTGCCCGAGACCAAGGGCGTGCCCCTCGAGGAACTCGCCCGGCGGCTGCAGGCCTGAGCCGGGCCCGCGTGCCGGATCAGGAGGCGGAGGCGGCGGGGCTCGCGGGCGGGGCCGGCTTCGGGGCTGCGGGCGGCTTCGGGTGCCGCACCACCTTGATGTCGTTCTTCTGCGGTGCTCCGGGCGTGCTGCGGCCGGCACGGATGATCTGTTCGAAGGCGGCCTGCATCGCCTCGACGCGCTCCGGGTGCTGCGCGGCCACGTTTTTGGTCTCGGCGAGGTCGTCGTCGAGGTTGTAGAGCTCCGGCTCGGCGGCGGCGACGTATTTCCAGGCCCCGTCGCGGAAGCTCGGCGTGCCGTTGCTGGCGGTGTTGACGGCGCTCGTGCGGATGGGCCGGTGCTCGCCCTCGAGCAGCGGCACGAGGCTGAAGCTGTCCTCGCCTGCGTTCTCCGGAAGTTTCGTGCCGAGGATCTCCGCCATCGTGGCGATGAGGTCGGCCTGGAGCACGAGCTGGCTGCAGACGCTGCCCGCCTTGACCACGCCGGGCCACTTCACCACGAAGGGCACGCGGTGGCCCCCTTCATAGACGGAGGCCTTGTAATCCCGCAGCGGCCCGCTGGGGAAATGCCCCTGCCTCTCCAGGTCCTTCGCGCCGATGTAGGCCGCGCAGCCGTTGTCGCTGGTAAACAGCACGAAGGTGTCGTTCTCGACGCCCGCCGCCGCGAGCGCCTCGAGCACGCGACCGATCGCGGCGTCGGTCTCCATCACCAGATCGGCGTAGGCGCTGCCCAGGCCGCTCGTGCCCTGCCACTCGGCATTCACCGCCAGCGGCGTGTGCGGCGAGGTCAGGGCCAGGTAGAGCAAGAAGGGCCGCCTGGCCGCAGCCTGCGTCTTGATGAACGTCTCCGCCCGGGCCGTCACCGCGGGCAGCACGCCCTCCAACTGCCAGTCGGGCAGCGCGGGGCCCTGCAGGCTCGCCTGGTTTTTCACCAGCTTCGACGCGGGCAAGAGCGTGCTCGGAATGCCGACGGTGCGGTCGCCGTCGATGAAGCAGTAGGGCGGCCAGTTCGGCACGTCGGTGCCGAAATACTCGTCGAAGCCCCGCTCGATCGGGCCGCCGGCGATCCGCTGCGAGAACACGGCCTTCCACGTCTCGCGGTGCGCGTCGCT
>JBJTAA010000216.1:0-2708 GCA_046090525.1 Planctomycetota bacterium | reverse complement strand
GCACGTCTGCGCCACGAGGTCGGGCAGACTGCGAGTCGGCGCCAAGCGTCAGCGGGCGACCCGCCGCACCGCGATGCCCACCTCTGCGAGCGCCTCCCGCACGGCCTTGGCGAGTGCCGCCGGATCGGATCCGTCGCCGTGGATGCAGAGCGTGTCGGCCCGCAACGCCAGGTCGCCGCCGTCCCTCGTCTCGACGAGCCCGTCCCGCACGAGCCGCACCGCCCGCGCCGCCGCCGTCTGCGGCGCGGTGATCACCGCTCCGGCCTGCGATCTGGGCACGAGCCTGCCGGCGGCGGTGTAGCCCCTGTCGATGAAGGCCTCCTCCGCGACCTCGAGCCCCCGTTCCCGGGCCACCGCCACGAGCGGGCTGGCCGCGGGTGCGACGAGGATCAGCGCCGGCCAGCGGGCGACGAGCGCGTCGGCCACCGCGCTGCCGAGCGCGACGTCGCGAGCCGCCTGATGGTAGAGGCCGCCATGCAGCTTGACATGCCGCGGCGGCTCGCCGGCGATCGCGTCCAGCCGTTCGACCTGCTCGACCACGAGCCTGGCCGCCGCCGCCGGGGTGATCGGCAGTTCCCGCCGCCCGAAGTGCTGCCGGTCGGCGTGGCCCGGATGTGCCCCGATCGCGACGCCGTGTCGCCGCGCAAGCCCCACGGCGACCGCCATCGTGGTCTCGTCCCCCGCATGGCCGCCACAGGCGACGTTCGCGGAGGTCACCAGCGGCATGACGGCTGCGTCGTGCGGGCCGCCCTCGCCGAGGTCGCAGTTGAGATCGATCTCCCGGCGAAGTGCTTCCTTCATGAGACTGCCTCCCGGAGTGCCGCAAGCCGGGCCTCGCGCTCCCGGAGGGCGGCCCGCGCCTCTGCAAGCGAGACCGGCTGAAAGCGGACGCTGGCGCCCGGCCGCAACTGCGCCGCCCGCGGCAGGTCGGCCGCGATCACCTGCCCGAGCACCGGATAGCCGCCCGTCGTCTGGGCGTCGGCGAGCAGGACGATCGGCTGGCCGTCGGGCGGCACCTGCACCGTGCCCGGCAGGACCGCCACGCTCGCCAGGCCCGCGAGCGCCGCTCCCCCGGGCAACGGGTCGCCCTCGAGCCGCACTCCCATGCGATCCGAGCGGCTGCTCGCGCGCAAGGATCGAGACCAAGCCCCGTCTCCAAACACGTTGGCGTGCTCGCCGGGAATGATCCTGAGGATGACTGGCCCGGCGTGAGCGGGGGCCAGCGGCAGGGCGGCCGAAGGAGGGATCGTTGGCGACACCGGCAGACTACAAGTCTGCCCCACGGCAACCGTTAGCCGGTCGCCGGCCCGCAACGGGCGGCCACCGAAGCCGCCGAAGCCGGCGACCACCAGCGTGCTGCGGCTGCCGAGCACCGGCGCCACGTCGACGCCGCCGCCCACGGCCAGATAGCCACGGCAGCCCGCCGTCGCGTGCCCGAGCGTGAGTTCCGCGCCCGCCGCCACCCGCGTCGCGATGCCCGCGGGCAAGCCCGGGAACTCCGCACCGGCAAGGGCCACGACCGCCTCGCGCTCGAACCTGAGCTTCGGCCCCACGAGCGTGCACTCGATCCCTGCCGCGTCTTCCGGATTGCCGACGAGCATGTTCGCGATCCGCAAAGACACGGGGTCGGCGGCACCGGAAAGCGGGACACCCGCCGCGCGGTGCCCCGGCCGGCCGAGATCCTGGATCGTCGTGAAGAGCCCAGGCTCGAGCACCGTGATCGCCGCGCCGGTCGGGCCGACGATCGTCGGCCGTTCCGCGGCCGGGGCGGCGGGCTCGAGGTCGGCTGCGACGAACCGCACGTGGTCGCCCACGGCCAGGCGCGCAGGCCGGGCCTGCGTGGGGTCGAAGAGTTGCACCGCCGCACGGCCCACCAGGTTCCAGCCACCGGGGCTGGGGAAGGGATAGACGCCGGTCTGGCTCCCGCCGATACCGACCGCCCCGGCCGGCACCAGCCGCCGCGGCGTGGCCCGGCGCGGCGTGGCCAGACTGGCCGGCAAGCCCGTCAGGTAGCCGAACCCCGGCAGAAACCCGATCGCCTCGACGAGATAGTCGGGCTCGGTGTGGGCCGCCACGAACCGCGGCCGGTCGATGCCATGCAGTCCGCAGAGCTCATCGAGGTCGGGGCCGTCGTACGCGACCGGAATCTCGTGCACTCTGCCGGCGCCGACGTCGCCTTCCCCCGCCGCCGCCCCGGCGCTCGTCACCGCCCTCAGGAAGCCGTCGACGTCGCCGACGCCCAGCGGATCGTAGACCACGGTCACGCGCCCCGGCGCGGCCACGACGTCGACTGCCCCGGGGATCGCGGCGGCCGACACGGCCTCCGCCCACCGCCGCACCCGCGCGAGCGTCGCGGTGATGGAGACACCCGTCACCGACACGGCCACGGCTGTGTCACCGACGAGTTCGGGTCGTGGAGAATCCATCTCCCAGATCCTACCGGGTGCCCGTGGGGCAGGTGTGCAACCTGCCGAGCCCCGCCGCCCGGGTCCGGATCAGGCAGACTGCCAGTCTGCCCCACGGGTCAACGCCGCCCCACTGTGGGGCAGGTGTGCAACCTGCCGAGCCCCGAGCACCGGACAGCCGTGTTCACGGCACGTCTCCCATCGCGAGCGCCGCGAACGAGGCCAGCCAGTGCTCGCCCACGTAATCGCCGCCGAGCGCGTGTGGCAGCGCCGGCTCGAAGTTCGCCTCGGCCGCGGCCCGCA
>JBJTAA010000215.1:0-7279 GCA_046090525.1 Planctomycetota bacterium | reverse complement strand
TGGGTCGCAAAACGGGGGAATCCTCCTCCCACCCAACCCCTCTCGGGGTGGGCAAAAACCCCTCCGCCCTGTTCGGTGCGCAAGACCCCCCCCGCTACTGGGCCGTAAGCTGGACGTACCCAACCGTAGCCGCAGGCATCCTGCCCGCGGAATCCGTCCGCCACTCCTTGCCCCCAGTGGCCGCGGGTTTCCAACCCGCGGAATCCGCGTCCCACCCATACCCGCTCTCGGCGGGTCAAAGACCCGCCGCCACGTTCGGCGGGCAAGATGCCCGCCGCTACTGGGCCGTAAGCTGGACGTACCCAACCGTAGCCGCGGGCATCCTGCCCGCGGAATCCGCCCGCCACGCCTGCCCCCAGTGGTCGCGGGTTTCCAACCCGCGGAATCCGCGTCCCACCCATACCCGCTCTCGGCGGGTCAAAGACCCGCCGCCACTTTCCAACCCGTGGAATCCGCCTGCCACGCCTCGCCGTTTTCGGCGGGATGAAATCCCGCCGCCACTTTCGGCGGGCAAGATGCCCGCCGTCACTCGGGCAGCCCTGCTGCCCGTTCCCGCGTCAGCAGGCTGCTTGCGCATTGGGCGAAGCGCGCGCGCAGCCCGCCCGCACCAAACCATTTTCTTCACCGCGAGAGGCAGCAGATGGACCCTAAAAAACATGGGCTTTAGGGGCCTTGGGCCTCGCGGCGGCGATCCTTCGCCTCGCCCCGCACGCCCCGATTGGCACGCGAGTTGCTCTCCCTCGCCACGGCGGAAATCTGACGCGGCGGGATGCCGCGTCGTGCGGATTTCGGCACAGCGGAGGTGCTCGATTTCTTTCAATGCTATGAGGCGTGAAATGCTTTTGTCCCGCATGATGCGATTCGACGTGCCCGGCGTGGTGCTGGGCTGCCTGCTCGTCCTCTGTACGGCGGTCGCCGGGCCGAGCGTGGTGCTCGCTGCCGACGAGGCTGCGACCGCGACGGCCGCGACGCCGGCCACCGAGGAGCCGACGCCTCCCGCGGCCGAAGACGTCTACAAGAATCTGTGGGTCGCCGCCGACACCGTCTGGGTGCTCATCTGCGGCATGCTCGTGTTCTTCATGAATCTCGGGTTCGGCTGCGTCGAGTCGGGGTTCGCCCGGGCGAAGAACTGCGTCAACATCCTGTCGAAAAACTTCATCGTCTTCGCGGCGACGTGCATCGGCTTCTACCTCTTCGGCTGGGACCTGATGTTCGGCGCCGGTGACGGTGCCTTCATCGGCAACTCGGGCTCGTGGATGGTCGGCGCCCAGGACAACAGTCCTGCGGTGGGCAACATGTACGAGGGCAAGTACGGCGCCATCAGTTGGGCGAGCGTCCCCCTGTGGACGAAGTTCTTCTTCCAGCTCGTGTTCGCCGGGACCGCGGCCACGATCGTCTCCGGCGCCGTCGCCGAGCGGATCAAGTACCACTCGTTCATCCTCTTCAGCTTCCTGATGGCGCTCGTGATCTATCCGGTCACGGGCCACTGGATCTGGGGCTTCGGCTGGCTCGCCAAGGACTGGAACTTCTGGGACTTCGCCGGCTGCTCCGCCGTCCACTCCGTGGGCGGCTGGGCCGCCCTGACCGGGGCGATCATCCTCGGCCCCCGGATCGGGAAGTATTCGGCCGACGGCCGCGTGCACGCCCTCCCCGGCCACAACATGACCGCGGCCTTCATCGGCTGCCTCGTGCTCTGGTTCGGCTGGTTCGGCTTCAACCCGGGCAGCACCTTCAGCGTGGCCGCCGACGGCGGTGCGCTGGCGGCCCAGGTGGCCGTCAACACCAACTCGGCCGCGGCCGCGGCCACGCTGACCGCGACCCTCACGGCCTGGCTCCTGCTCGGCAAGCCTGACATCGGCATGACGCTCAACGGCTGCCTCGCCGGGCTCGTCGGCATCACCGCCAGTGCGGCCTACACGAACGTGCCCTGCTCGCTCATCATCGGGGCGATCGCCGGCGTGCTCGTGGTGCTCTCGGTGCTGTTCTTCGATCGGATCAAGGTCGACGACCCGGTCGGTGCCACGAGCGTGCATCTGGTGTGCGGCATCTTCGGCACGCTCTGCGTCGGTCTGTTCACGACCTCCGACCTGTCCGGGACGGTGGTGAACACGCCGATGGGCTGGACGGCCGCCGGCGGCCCCTATGCCGGCCTGTTCTTCGGCGGCGGCACCAAGCAGCTCATCGCCCAGCTCGTCGGCGTGCTGGCGGTGGGTGCCTACGTGGTGCCTGTCTCGGCGATCTGCTGGTTGATCATCAAGGCGATCGTGGGCCTGCGGGTCTCGCAGTCGGAGGAGGTCGAGGGCCTCGACATCGGCGAGCACGGCAACGAGGCCTACCACGGCTTCGTCATGGTCCGCACGGAGTAGTCAACGACGGCCGTGCGATCCGGTCCAGAAGCTCGGGTCGCACTGCCTGTCACGATCCAGAAGGGTGCCCCAACGGCGTGGGCGGGCTTCCGCCTCGCTCGCCCACGCCGGGGCATCCATCTACACGGTTTCGCCGGAACCGGAGCAGTGGTGGCGGAGAATCTGGCGTGATCCGGTCACGGCGTGACCGGACTCCTGAGGTGACCAACCCGCGAAGATGCTTTCGGCGGGGTCGGTCGGTGCGACTCGCACAAGCCGCAGGCGATACGCGGCCACCGGGAGGCGCACCAAAATCCCTGAGCCGGTCGTAGCGATCGCCTTAGGCGCGGAGAGGATCACCGCCGGCCCCGAATCGGCGCTGTGACACGCGACGCCGAGCGTGATCCGGTCACGGCGTGACCGGACTCCCGGGCCGCGACCAGACTCCCGGGCGTCACGCCCGGCGGAAGCCGCCGTTGACCGGCACGACCTGGCCGGTCACGAAGGCCGCGGCCGGCGAGACGAGCCAGCGGACCACGCCGGCCACGTCCTCGGGCGTCCCCCAACGCCGGAGCATGCTCTCGCGGACGGCCCGCCGCTGCCAGGGGTCGCTCGCCTGCTCGCCCCAGGCCGTCTTGATCCACCCGGGGGCCACGCAGTTGGCCCGCACCTCCGGGCCCAGCGACCGCGCGAGGCTGCGCGTGAAGGCGGTCACGGCTCCCTTGGCCGCGGCGAAGAGCTCGCCGCTGTCCCCCTCCATGCCCACGGCCGACTGGTCCCAGCCACAGGTGATGACGACGCCGCGGCCCCGCTCCTTCATCTGCCGGCCGAGGGCCCGCGCCAGCAGCATCGTGCCGGTCACGTCGACCTGCAGCAGCTCCGCCAGCTTCCGCTCGAAGGGCCACTTCGCCGCCTCGCCGGTGAGCAGGTCGGCGCCGGCGAAGAGCACCACCGTGTCGAGGTCGGGGAGCGCGGCCGTCACCTCCGCCGCGAGCGCGGCCGCCGCGTCCGCCCGGCCGAGATCGGCGAGGAAGGTGCCGGCGTGCAGACCCTGAGCGGCCAGCAGTCCGGCCGTCTCCGCAGCCCCGGCGGCCGAGCGGCCCTGGATCGCGACCCGGGCGCCGCCGGCGGCGAGGTCGAGCGCGATCGCGCGGCCGATGCCGCGGGTGCCGCCGGTGACCAACGCCGTGCGGCCGGCGAGTTCGCGGCCCGCGGCGACCGTGCCCGACTCGCCCGGGCCACCTGCCTGACGCGAACTCATGGCGCGGGCTCCGCCGCCAGCGGCAGGCGGTAGCAGGCGGCCTCTTGGGCGTTCCGGACGAGCAGCCGGTCGCCCGAAAGGGCGGGGTTGTTCCAGGTCTGGCCGTCGAGCGCCGCGAGCCGGGCCCGCTCCACGTGCCGCTCCGGCGTGCACTCGACGAGCACCACCTCGCCCGTCTCCGCCTGCACCACGAGCAGATCCGCCACCCGCAGCACCTGCCCCTGGCCGTAGCGGCCCTTCTTCCACCGCCGCGCGCCGTCCTCGAGCCGCACGCATTCCAAGATCCCATCGGAGAGGCCGTAGGCGTGGCCGTCGTGAATCGCGACGTTCGTGAACTTGGTCTTGAGCAAGCCCGGCTGCCGCCAGACGGCCGCGAAGGTGGGCGGATCCGCGGCCGGCGCCGCCGCGAAGACCGCAGCCCCGATACCGTAACCCTTGGAGATGAAGAGCCGGCCGTCGCCCAGCACCTGGGCCTGCGAGCAGGTCGCGTCGGAGTTGGAATGGCCCGGCCACTCGAAGCCCCAGAGTTCCGAGCCGTCGGCCGGATCGTAGGCGACCACCCGCGACTCGTTGACCACCAGCACGACCTAGCGGCCGGCGACGGAAACAAGTTCGGGCGTCACGTAACTGATCTGCTCGCAGCCGGCCTTCCAGCGACGCTCGCCGGTCGCGCGGTCGTAGGCCGCGAGCGACACGGCCGTCGCCCCGCCCGGCTCCGGCGCGACGAGCGGGCCGCCGCCGGGCACGATCACGAGGCTCTCGGTCACCAGCGGCGAACCGGCGCGGCCCCACGTGACCGCCATCGCGTGGGCGGCGGGGTCGATGCCGAGGTCGTCGAGCACGTTCTTCTTCCAGGCCACGCGGCCGGTCGCCCCGTCGATCGCGTGCAGCCAGCCGGTGGCCCCGGTCGAATAGACCGTGCCCCCGCGGATCGTGGGCGTCGAGCGCGGCCCCACGCCGCCGAGCACGGTCTCGTGCCGCGCCCGCACCGCCACCGCCCACACCGGCTCGCCCGTCGCGACCGCGCGGCAGGAAACGACCTCATCCTCGCCCCGTTGCTCGAGGGTCACGGCATGGTCGCCGCAGACCGCGAAGCCGCTCCACCCGCCGCCGATCGGCGTCCGCCACAGGAGCTGCGGCGGCCGGGCCTCCCAGTCGGAATCGAGCCGCGGGCCGTCGATGCCCGCCGATCCGGCCGGCCCGAGAAACCGGGGGAAGTCGGTGGGCGTCGGCTCCCACGAGCCCGCCGCCTCGTTGCCGGCGGCCACCTTCGGCAGCAGCCGGTCCCGCGAGGGCAGCCACCGCGGCCGCAGCTCCGGCACGAGGTCGCCGCTGACCCGCTCGATCCGAAACACCGCGACCGCGGCGAGCACGGCGGCCACGAGGCCGTAGCCGACCGCCCGCTTGAGCCACGTCGCATGCCCGCTCTCGCGGAGGAACCAGAGCACGAGCGACACGAGCGCCGCGAAGCAGAGGATCAGCGTGATGATGTTGCGGACGGCCTGGTCGACGATGCTGCCGACCACCGCCTCGAGCAGCCCGGCCCGCACGAGCACCGTCGCAGCCAGGAGCGACGACACGCTCACCAACACGCGGCGGGGCGGCCAGAGCGGCCGACGAAGGGGGGCTGGCGGGAGGGGCTGGGGCTGACGGGGCATGAGGCCTTCCGGATGGCGTGCAGCATTATTGCCGCCCCCGGATGCCAGGACTACACTCGATCGCTTCATCCGGCAATCGCTTGCAGGGACCTTCGCGCATGCTCACCCGAGACGCCTCCGAGCCGACCGCCGGCCCGGATGGCCCCGGCGCCGCCGACCGGCAGCCGAAGGCGGGCCCCTCCACGGCCGCCGTGCATGCCGGCGAGGCCCGTCAGAAGCCGGGCTCGTCGATCACCGACCCGATCTTCGCGGCCAGCACCTACACCTTCGCGAGCACCCAGGCGGTCATCGACTACCTGGAGCACGACGAGCCGCGGGAGGAATACGGCCGCTACGGCAACCCGGGCGAACGGGTGGTGGAGCGGAAACTGGCGGCACTCGAGGGGGGCGAGGAGGGGGTGCTGTTCGCCACCGGGATGGCCGCCTTCGTGGGCGTGCTGATGGCCCACGTCAGCGCCGGCGACGAGATCGTCTTCTTCGACGAGTGCTACCACCGCAGCCGCGAGTTCTGCCGCAAGCACCTGACCCGGTTCGGCGTGGCCTACCGGGAGGTGCCGACCTGCGACTACGCCGCGATGGAGGCCGCTATCGGCCCGCGCACGAAGTTCCTGATCAGCGAGTCGCCCACGAACCCGCACCTCAGCGTCATCGACGTGGAGCGGTTTGCGGCGATCGGCCGCCGTCACGGCGTGGCGACGATGATCGACGCCACGCTCTGCACGCCCTACAACCTGCGGCCGCTCGACGCCGGCGTCGACTTCGTGCTCCATTCGGCCACCAAGTATCTCGGCGGCCACAACGACCTGCTGGCCGGCGCGGTCATCGGCCGGGCCGAACTGCTCGAGCCGGTGCGCACGCTCCGCGGCATCATGGGGGGCATCAACTCGCCCCACAACGCCTACCTGCTCGAGCGGGGCCTCAAGACGCTGGCGTTGCGGATGGAGCGGCACAACGCCAACGGGCTCGCCGTCGCCAGGTTCCTCGAGGGGCATCCCCGGGTGGAGCGGGTCCTCTATCCGGGGCTCGAGAGCCACCCCTGCCACGACGTGGCCAAGCGGACGATGCGGGGCTGCGGTGGCCTCGTGACCTTCATGCTCAAGGGTGCCGCCGGCGGCCCGGCCGACTGGCGGGAGACCGCCGCGGTGATCGACGCGGTGCGCATCCCGCGGATCGGGCCCAGCCTCGGCGGCGTGGAGTCGCTCATCGAGCAGCCCCTGGTGATGAGCTACTGGAACTATTCCCCGGAGGAGCGGGCCTCCTTCGGCATCCCCGACAACATGATCCGCCTGGCGTGCGGCATCGAGGATGCCGACGACCTGGTCGCCGATCTTGCCCAGGCCCTCCAGGCCGCCGGGCGGCGGGGTTGAGCCGGCAGGCTGGTGAACCGCTGACGATCGCGTCGATTTTGGCGGAAGTTCCGGGCCCGTAGACGCCGATACCTCTGACGATTGAGCGGACCGTGCCGCCCCCTCTGGGCTGCGGTCTGCGGAACTCGGAGGTGACGGCGATGAACGCGGCACGCAACTCGACGAACCCGGCACTGCTGGCGATCGCGGCCCTGGTGGCCGGGGCGACGGTGGTGGCCCAGCCGCTGGTGGCCGAGGAGTCCGCCACGGAGTTGCGGTGGACCCCCCACCGCGCGAGCCAGCCGGCCTCCGAGCCGACGACCGAAGCCGCGGCACCCGCCGCCGTGGCGCCGGCAGCCGCTCCGAAAACGCTTCCCTCGTCTCCGGCCACGGTCTCCCTCCCGGACGACGTGCCGCCGGCATTCGCGCCGCGGCAGCGCGAGGCCCGCTCGCTGCCGCCCCGGCGCCAGCCCGCCCGCGGCGGTGTCGCGGCGCAGCCCGCCCCCAGCGGCATCTCGTCGGCCATCGGGCAGATCTACGACCCCGACAACCCCGACGCCGTGATGGGCTTCACCATCATGCGAACCCCGCGCGGCCCGACCAGCCGGCCGATCCTGGCGCCGGAGGGACAGCAGGCCCATGCGATGCGGGCCGCGGCCGACCGCGCGG
>JBJTAA010000214.1:0-10653 GCA_046090525.1 Planctomycetota bacterium | reverse complement strand
GATAGGTTTCCACGGCTGCGCTCATGACACTGCTCCTTTGCAAATGGGCCCCGATGGGGCGGACTTGAACTCGACTCACTCACTCGCACCCTGCCGGCCACACGGCCGGAATCAGGAACTCGCTCTCGAACTCATCGACCTGTCGGAACGGCACGCGGCCAGGGGCCGCGTCCGCTCCTAGACGAACTGGAAGGCACCCCGCCGCTCGACGACCCGCTGGGCCTCGGCGAACAGCGACATCAGGGCATCGCCACCGGAGATCCCGGGCAGGTAGACCCAGGCACCGAGCTGACGGGCCCACAACTCCTCGTCGACGCTCTCACCCGAGCCGCACACCACGACGAGCGTGTTGGGACGACCGGCGAACTCCTCGGCGATCTCCACCGTGTCGTTGACGCGCTCGCCGAGAGGGCGGGCGATGTCGGTGATCACGAGGTGGTAGTCACCCTCGACGAGCGACCGCAGCTCGGCGGCGTCCGCCGGCGTCTCGCACGCCGACCAGCCGGCCAGCTCGGCCATCGTGTCGAGACGATGCCGCAGGCCCTCGTCACCCGACACGACCAGGCACTTGAGCAATCCGGGAACACGCTCGGAGCGACGAACCGCCGGCTTGCCAGCCAGCGACCGCACCTCCTCGGACGTGATCCCCACCGCAACGACCATCATTGGCCACCTCCTTCTTTCCGGCGGCCGAAGCCGCCCGCTTGAACCACGACCCGCGAGCGGCTTCGTGCCGACGCCGTGCGTCGATCGCCGCGACCGCTCGCGACGGAAGGAGGAAAAGCACACCGCGTGCCAAACTCGTGCGCCGGTTCGCAACGAGTGCGGATAGCCCAGGAAAACAGCGGCGAACGCCACTTCGCGTCGCTCTGATCCGCGCCTCCAGCGGATCGACCGGCCTCACCGTTCTGCGTGGTGCCCGGCCGGGCCGGGTGGGCCCACGGGGCCCAAAAAGCCGTTTTTTCCCGGGTTTTTCCGGGGTCTCACTCCCCTGGTGACCGCCTCACAGGGGCGGGGAGCGGCCCGTCGGGCGGCCACCGCCATCGAATCGCGGAGCCGGCGGCCGGTGACACTCAACTCCGCGGGCCGGGCCCCGCGGGACGATTTCGCTTGCCCGATTCGGCCAGCCCGCCCGCGTCGCCGGGGACGATCCTCCGGGGCAGGGCATGCGGCTCGACCGCGGCGGCACAGGCCGCCATCAGCGCCACTTGATCGAACACCGCGCCGGGCCGCAGCACGACCCTGGCCACGGGCACGAGACCCAGGAGCGGGTGCTCCTCGGGCGAGACGACCGCGTCCTCGACGTCGGGATGCGACGCGAGCACCCGCTCCACGGCCTCGGGATTCACGAGCCTGCCGCCGCTGCGAAAGATCCGGTCGAGCCGGCCCCGGAAGTGGAGGCGGCCGGTCGCGTCGAGGGTGACGAGGTCATTGGTGTGGAAGAAGCCTTCCGCATCGAGCCCCTCGTACCCTCCCTGACGCGTGATGTAGCCGAGGAACATCGACGGGCCGCGGAGCACGAGCCGACCGGCGTCGCTGCCGGCCACCGGCTCGATGCGCCAGTCGAAGTGGTCATACGGCACGCCGACGCAGGCATCGGTGCCTCCCCCCTCCTCGAAGGCGAGGTGGGAGATCCGCGGGCCCGCCTCGGTCATCCCATAGAGAAACAGCCGGCGGGCGTTCGGAAACGCCCTGGTCAGCCCGGCCGCGAGGTCGGCCCCGAGCGGCTCGCCGCCGGTGGTCACCATCCGCACACCCGGAAAGGGCTCGCCATCCCAGTAGGCCAGAAACAGCCGAAACAGCGAGGGCGGTCCCTGCACGACCGTGATCCCCTCGCGGCGAAGGGCGGCCTGCAGCTGTGTCAGCGGATCGCGGGGCTGGAACAGGCGGATCGCGGCGCCCGCCCAGAGCGATGCCAGGCAGCCGCCCATCAGGCCGTACATGTAGCCGAGTGGCGTGTTCACGGCCACGCGGTCGGCCGGGCCGAGCCCGAGCGATGCCCCGATCGTGGCCGCCGTGATGCAGACCGACTCGGCCGGGAGGGCGACGAGCTTCGGCGTGCCGGTCGTGCCCGAGGTGCAGATCACGAGCGCCTCGTCACGCGGTCCGAGCGGGGCCGGAGGCGGCATGGACGCCGCGACGTGTGGCGGCGGGCCATCGAGCATGACCGCGGGCCGGAGCCAGCCGGCGATCTCGTCGACCTGCGCCGCGGTCATCGAGTCGCGGAGCACGACGGCGGCGAAGCCCTGTCGCCAGCAGGCCAGCGCGTGCACGAGCAGCGCGCAGGGGTCGGCCTGCCGGATGACGGCCCGCCACGGCCGTGGGCCGCCCGGCGACGGGATCCTGCCGGCCGCGGCCTCGGCGGCGGCGAGCAGGGCTGCGTAGGTCACCACGCCGCCGGCATGAGACACGGCGACCCCATCGGGCCGGGCCGCGACGCTTTCGAGAAACCGTCGCCAGATCACTCCCATGCTCCCTCGCGGCTTCTTCGGCGGTCTGCCGCCGAACGAGCCGGGATATACTCCGGCTGTCGGTCGTGTCGCCAGCGGGATTCTCCCTCCGCCGGAGTTCGCTCCCGCCCGCAGATCGAAGCCGTGCCGTGACGTCGTGCCCAAGTTTCCGCTCATCCGTCCCGACGTGCCACCGATCGGCGACTGGGCCCCGGTGCTGGAGGAGGCCTATCGGGCCGGGCGGTTCTCCAATTTCGGGCCGCTGTCGCTGCGGCTCGAGGGCATCCTGGCGGAGACCTGGGGGGGCCCGGATTCCGTCTGCGTGGCCGCGTCGAGCGGCACCGCGGCGCTCGCGGCGCCGCTGATCGCCCGCGGCATCACGGGCCGTGTGATCCTCCCCGCCTTCACGTTCCCGGGCACGCTCTCCGCGATCCGGATGGCCGGGGCGGAGCCGTTTCTCGCGGACGTCAGCCCCGTCGACTGGCGGCTCTCGGCCGACACCCTCGTGCGGGGGCTCGACGCCACGGGCGCCCGCGCCGCGGTGGTGCTCTGCCCCTTCGGCCAGCGGAGCGATTTCCGGGTCCACGCCCGGCACCTGGGCGACCGCGGCGGCGTGCTCGTGGTCGACAACGCGGCCGGCCTCGGAATCGCTCGCGAGCCTCTCGAGACGCAGCCCTGGTGCTTCGAGGCCTGCTCGCTGCACGTCACGAAACCCTTCGCCGTCGGCGAAGGGGGCGTCGTGTTCGCCCACCGCTCGCAGGAGGAAGGCCTTCGCCGGGCGCTCAACTTCGGGCTCACGCCTGGCCGACCGGCGGACCTGCATGGCTGGGGCATCAACGGCAAGCTCTCGGAGCTGCACGCGGCCGTGGGGCTCGCGGCGGCGTGCG
The DNA here is from genome assembly GCA_046090525.1 of Planctomycetota bacterium. Lineage (GTDB taxonomy): Bacteria > Planctomycetota > Planctomycetia > Pirellulales > UBA1268 > QWPN01. The sequence continues at coordinate 7,316 of JBJTAA010000214.1, read as the reverse complement.
GCTTCGCGAACCGGCTCGGGCGGCGTCGCGCGATCGTCATGCGATACGTCGAGGCGCTCGCCGGGTTCGCTGGGATCGTGGCCTGTACCGATCCGTCGGCCGCCACCTGGCAGTTCTTTCCGCTGCTCCTGCCGACGCCCGAGGCGGCCGACCGGTTCGTGGCCGAGGCTGCGGCCCGGGGCATGGAGATCCGCCGCTACTACGCCCCGGCGCTCTCCTTCATGCCCGACGTCGATCGGCTCGGTCCGTGCCCGGTGGCCGAGGATCTGGCGACGCGGATGTGCTGCGCGCCGGTCTACGCCGACGCGACGGCGGAGGAGGAGGCGGAGATGGCCGGGGTGTTTCGGGCGTCGCTCGCGGCCGCCATCAAGGGTCCAGCGTCCGGGGCGGGCCGCTCATGACGAGCCGCAACGAACCGGCGCCCCCGGCTCCGCCCGGCTTCGACGACTTCGTCGCCGGGTTTCTGGGGCAGGTCTTCGATCTCGATCCGGCCCGGGCGCGACTGCGGCCTGCCGCCATGGAGCAGTGGCCCACCGAGACCGACGGGCTCGTGGCGGCGGCCGGGCCGGGCTTCGGGCGACGGCGGCAGGACCGTGAGGCGCGGCTCGCCGCGAACCTCGAGGCCGTCGTGCCGCTCGTCACGGTCGAGTCGCTCCCATCGTTCGTCGCCCATCGGCTCGACATCGCGGCCGTGCCCGACTTCGCGTCGCTCGCCGACGCCGAGCCCTGCTACGTGAAGATCAACCACGGGTTCTGGGAGCAGCTCTACGCCCTGTTCGGCCGCCCCGATGCCGAGCGCATGCGGATCAAGGAGCCCGCCCGCTTCCGCACCCAATACGTCGAGTCGGCATTCGTCGATGCCCTGGCCGTTGCCCTCGGCCGCGTGGCCCGGCCGGAGGCCCACCGGCTCCGCTTCCCGGGCATGCACCTTGGCGTCAGCCTCGCCAGCGGCTCGCACGACCATCCCGAGCTGCTCGCCAGGTTCACCGAACGCTCCGCGGCCCGCCGCTCCATCGTGCTCGGAGCCGCGATCGGCGTGGTCGCCTGGTGGGAGACGCTCTGTCCCGGACTGCAGCCGGCCTTCTGCGACGGCAGTTTTCCCAAGCGGGGGCTCGCGACGGGGGCCTTGCAGGCGGCCCTCGACGCGGCCGCCGAGCGGTCCGAGCGGATCGTGTTCGTGGTGCCGCCGCACCTGGCGGGCATCCGGCTGGCGGGCGCCCGCATTCCCCAGGAGACGGTGCTCGTTCCGCCGACCACGGTGCACGAGTCGTGGGCGGCCTGCCTGGCGGCCACCGCCGGTCACGTGCTCGCCCGGGTCGCCGCGGAAGGCCGCGTGCTCGTGATCACGCAGTCGGCGGTGTTTTCCGCGCTCCTGGGGGCCTTCCTGCTCGACGCCCGCCGCACCCTCCTGCCGCCCGACGCCCGGCTCCGGTTCTTCGACCTCGGCCAGGCGCTCGACGTGGCCGCGCCGGCGGCCGGCGGGCCCTGGGCGCGGCAGCAGGAGACCGGCGGCCGCGATCTCTTCCACCTCGCCGCCGACTGAGGACCCCGAGCCATGATGCGGAACCACGAATACCTCACGCGACCCGAACTCGAGCGGCTCGGCTTCGCGGCGCTCGGCGAGGACGTCAGGATTCATCCCTCCTGCGTGCTCGTGGGCTGCGAGCGGATGACGATCGGCTCGCACGTGCGCATCGATCCCTTCTGCATCGTCACGGTCGGCGGCCGGCTGACCATCGGCGACCACGTGCACGTCTCGGCCCACGCCACGATCGTCGGCTCGGGCACCGTCGAGATCGGCGACCATGCGAACATCTCGCATGGTGCGAAGTTGCTCTCCTCGACCGACCACTTCTCGGCCGCGGGCATCGCCGGGCCGCTCGTGCCCGACGCCTTTCGGAAGGTCGAGCACGGGCCGGTGTCGGTCGGCCGGCATGCCATCGTGGGCGCCGGGTCGGTGCTGCTGCCCGGAGCGTCCTTGGGCGAGGGAGCGACGGTCGGCGCCCTCTCGCTCGTGAAACGCGACGTGGCCCCCTGGACGGTGAATGCAGGCGTGCCTGTCCGGGAGATCGGCCGGCGGGATCGCGACGGCGTGGTGCAGCTCGAGCGGGAACTGCAGGCGAGCCGCCGGCCGCCCGCCTGACAAACCGCTTCAGCCGGCGGGCGGCTCACGCTCCCAGGGCCGAGCCAGGCGGTCCACCGCCCAGCGCAGAAACCGCAGGTTCTCCGGCTCGTCGCGGACGATCGGCTCGACGGCATCCCAGGAGGACTCGATCCAGGCCCGGTGCCAGTCGGGCTCGGCGAGGGCCGCGTCGGGGGGCTGGAGCCGCCGGCACTCGATCCGGACGCGCTCGCCCCGCCAGAGGGCCAGCGCGATCACCGCCGGCACGTCGAGGCGGCGGGCCAGCGCCGGCAGGCCGAGCGAGAACCGCCACCGCATCCCCAGCCGCTCGAGCTCGACCGTGCGGTCGCCAGTCGCCTGGTCGGCCGCCCCCAGGAGCACGCCGCCGCGGCGCAGGTGAAGCGCCGACCGCACGAGCAGCGCCCCCCGCTCGTCCGGCTCGAGCGGATCGAGGAAGGCGCCACCGCGGTCGGCCAGCCAGGCGGGCATGTCCCGGGTGTTCGTCCAGACGAGCAGCGGCAGCCGTCGCTCGAGCAGGCAGTTCATGAGGAACTTCGGGGGCCCGAGGTGGGCCGCCACGACGATCACGCCTCCCTGCCGGCGGGCCTCGTCGAGCGGCGCGAAGTCCGCCACGTCGACGAGGTCGAGCGCGGCGGCACGGCGTTCGGGATCGTAGAGATGGTCGCGAACGACCTCACCCGCAGCCGCGCCCCACCAGGCCCGTGCACACCAATCGTCGGTGGTGGCGATCGCCGGATGCTGTTCGGCCCAGCGGACGAGCCGCTCCATCCGCCCCCCTTCCGCTGCCTTCTCCCGCAGCAGGAGCAGCTTGCGGCTGAGCGGCACGGGCAGGGCCGCGATCGGCCCCACGAGATCGACCATGTCACCCCCGGCTCGTCCGCTGGAGGTGGTCGATCAGGCTGCCCGGCGTGGCCAGCGTCTCGGCGGTCAGGTGCTCGTCCCGCAGCGGGATGCCAGTGCGACGCTCCAGTTCGAGCACCACCTCCAGGCAGCCGATCGAGTCGATGCCCAGGCCCCCGGGGCCGAGCGGCGTCTCCTCGCGGACGTCCTCGGCCGCGAGCACGGCCTGCGACCGCACCACGTCCAGAACGATTCGGGCCAGCGACTCGCGGTCCATGGGGTTTCCTCGTCACGAACCGTGCGGGCGTCGGGGCCCACAGTGGCTATCATCCGGTTCCGACCTCCCCCTCAGTATGCCTCCGGTCCCGATGCCCCGTCTGCCGCTGTCCGTGATCGTCGTCTTTCACGACATGGCCCGTGAGGCCGACCGGACACTGCGCACGCTCGCCCCCGGCTTTCAGCGGATGGTCGGGGCGGCCGACTACGAGGTGATCGCCGTGGATGCCGGCTCGGCCGAGCCGCTCGCCGAGCCCTGGGTGGCGGCCCGCTGCCCCGTGGCCCGGCTCATCCGCACGCCCCCCGCCCCGTCGCCGGCAGCCGCCGTGAACGCGGCCGCCCGGCAGGCCCGGGGGGAGGCGATAGCGCTGTGCATCGACGGGGCGCGGATGCTCACGCCGGGCATCGTGGCCGGGATGCTCGCCGGCCTGCGGATGTTCGCGGATCCGGTGGTCGCGACCCTGGCATGGCACCTCGGTCCGAAGGTGCAGAACGAGTCGATCCTGGAGGGCTACGACCAGGCCGCCGAGGACCGCCTCCTCGCCTCCGTCGACTGGCTGGCCGACGGCTACGAACTGTTCCGCATCGCGGCGCTCGCCGCCTCGTCGGCCGCGGGCTGGTTCCGCCCGATCAGCGAGAGCAACTGCCTGGCGGTGCCGCGTGCCGCCTGGGAAATGCTCGGCGGGCTCGACGAGCGGTTCACGTCGCCCGGCGGCGGGTTCGTGAACCTCGACTTCTACCGGCGGGCCTGCGATCGGGCCGAGGAACTCGTGATGCTCCTGGGCGAGGGCACGTTCCACCAGGTGCACGGCGGCGTGGCCACGAACACGCCCTGGGAGCGACACCCGTTCGCGGCCTTCGACGCCGAGTACCGGAGCATCCACGGCGCCCCGTTCGCGGCGCCCACGCGGGATGCGGTGCAACTCGGCGGCGTGCCCGCGCAGGCCTTGCCGTTCCTCGCGCACTCGCTCGCCGCCGTCCGGCCCCAGGCCTCCTGACAGCCGCTAACCCCGCCGGCTCACGCCGGCATCGCCCCCCGGGCCGGATCGTACCGCATCGACATCGCCACGCCCGCCCCGCGGGCCAGATCGGCCAGGCGCGACAGCGTGCGATACTCCGGCTCGAACTGCCGGGCCAGATTGCTTCTCCCCTCGGGTGAGAGCACTGCCCCCTGCGACCCGGAGAGACGATTTCGCTCCGCCGTCGGCCGAAATCCGAACACCACCTCGCAGTCGTCGGCCAGCCGCTCGGTGCAGATCACCCCGAAAAGCTGGCTCGGCTGGATCCGCCCGACCAGGTCGCCGAGGTACCACTCGAAGCCCTGGGGCGCATGGCCGATCAGGCTCATGAGCGTGGACATCGGCGAGACGTCATACAGCTCCGGCTGAACGAGCCTTTCGGCGAACGCATTCACGCTTTCAAACTGCGCGAGAAACTCCCGCTCGGAGCGGTGCCGCAGCTGCGCAATCGGGTCTTGCTTGCGGGCGGCGGGCAGAAGGTCGTTGTCCAGCAGATGCTTCCGCCAGTTGAAGGCCGACACGAACCGGGCCACCGGGTCGCGCACGAGCACCACGTAGCGGCGGGCCGCTTCCACGACGGGCCGTCGCATGTGGACGTGCTCGAACCGAAAGCCCCGCGCCCGGAGCTCCTCCACGATCGTGCTGCCGCCGCACTTGCCGACGTGGACCAGATCGAAAGGCGTCTCCGGCGCGAGCCTCGGCATCGTCAGCCCCCCGCGGCGGCCAGTTCGCACAGCCGCGCATAGACCGCCGCCACGTCGTCGGGCAGCGGCGAGGCATCGGCCTGCTGGTGCCGCAGGCCGGCCTCGAAAAAGCTCAGCTCCGCGGCGAGCGGCGTGCGGGGCAGCCGGAGCTGACGAGCCACCGCCGCGGCCCGTTCGTTGAACGTCCGCCCGTCGGCGCCGTACTCCACCAGCGGAAAGCCGGCCCGCTCCTGCCACGCGACCAGCCGCCGGTTGTAGGCCAGCCACAGGTCGAGGGCCCGCTCGAGCGTGAGGCGGGCCGGAGTCCGCTTCACGAGCGAACGGGCGACTTCCAGCGGATGCCGGAAGACGCCCACCATCTCCAGTTGCGGCAGCCGCTCGCTCCAGCCCTCCAGGCAGAAGAGCAGCCGCGGGTCCTTGAAGCCCCAGACGGGCCGGCCCGCGAAGGAGGCGATGAAGAGGTCGCGGACGGCACGGTGCAGCGGCCCCCAGGCGACGGGCCGCTCCGGCGACTTGTCCCAGCCGCCGCCCGCTGTGCGGAGCAGATCCTCGTGGAGCGCCGTGAGCAGCCAGGACTCACGGTTGCCCTTCTCGTTGGCGGGCGCCGCCGTGTTCACCTCGCCGAGATCGAGGCCGCATTCCTCGAGCGTGCCGGCCAGCAGGCTCGTGCCGCTGCGGTGCATGCCCAGGATCGCGATCGCCCGCCCTGCGGACGGCGAGACCTGCTGCCACGTTGCTTGGATTTCAGTCATGGGCTTGGCCAGTTCGTGCCGTGCAGACCGAGCGCTCCTTCGGCACAGACTAACACAGGCGAGCGGGCGCGCCGCTCAGCCGGGCACCACGGCCCCGGTCGTCCGCAACGACTCCGAGAGCCACTCCACCGCGCACGGCGAAAGGCTCCCGAGCAAGATCGGCTTCTGCGTCGGACCGACGAATGGTTCGCCGCGGATCGCGGTGTATTCCTCCATCATCGGCCGCACCGGGCGGTTCGTGCGTGGCACGTTCGTGGCCACGCCGCCGTGGAACTGGTGAAACGTCCCCTCGCCGAGCAGCACCACCGGCGGGCCGAGCAGGTCGCAGGCCCGCCGGTAGAAGTCGGGGTTCACGAGGCCGCCGCCGGGCGACGTGAATCGCTCGTCGTAGCCGCCGAGCCGCTCCCAGGCCGCGCGCCGCATGGCGACGCAGTGGCTCTCGCCGATCGGGTCCAGCCAGCCGGCCCGGCTCGACTGGGCGAGGCAGCCGATCCGAAACAGGGAGTAGCCGTCGCCCCGCCAGTCGACCGACTCGAGCAGGCGGTCCTCGATCGTCTGGTCGTAGCCCTCGAGCATCGATTCGTTCTGCACCTTGGGGCCCAGGTGCCAGGAGAGCGTGGCCACGAGCGGGTCGGCGAAGCCGCGCAGGGCGGCCAGGGCGAGCCGCAGGATGCCCGGCGTCAGCATCCGGGCCCCGTCGATGCAGGCCATCACGGCCGCCCCCCGCGACGCCCGCACCGCGGCATTGATGGCGGCGGCGGGGGACGGGGCCCGTGGAAACCTGAGCAGCCGGAAGTGCTCCCCTTGCGCCCGCACGAGCGCCTCGTCGAGCGGCGGCTCGGAGCCCACGTCCACCGCGAGCACCTCGTAGTCGCCGGCTCCGACGCCCCGCTGGTAGGCCGGCGAGAGCGTGTGCAGCGTGCGGGGCGCCTCCCGCCGCATGTCGTGGAAGGCGACGACGACCGACAGGGTGGGCGGGCTCATGGACGGCGCGAGAAGGGAACGTGCCGCGGCATCATAAACGGTCACGGCGTGCCCCCAGGAGCCCGGTTCCTCCGGAACCGGGTCAGAGCCGACGCACCATCAACCGTGATCCGGTCACGGCGTGACCCCAGGAGCCCGGTTCCGCCGGAACCGGGTCAGAGCCGACGCACCATCAACCGCGATCCGTTCACGGCGTGACTCCAGGAGCCCGGTTCCGCCGGAACCGGGTCAGAGACGACGGACGATCAACCGCAATCCGGTCACGGCGTGACTCCAGGAGCCCGGTTCCGCCGGAACCGGGTCAGAGCCGACGCACCATCAACCGTGATCCGGTCACGGCGTGACCGGACTCCTGGGGCGTGACCGGACTCCTCGCGATCCGTTCACGGCGTGACTCCAGGAGCCCGGTTCCGCCGGACCCGGGTCAGAGACGACGGACGATCAACCGCAATCCGGTCACGGCGTGACCGGACTCCTGGGGCGTGACCGGACTCCTGGGGCGTGACCGGACTCCTGGGGCGTGACCGGACTCCTGGAAACGCGGCAGACCGCATAATGAGTGCGGTCCCCGCAGCCAGTTCGTCCCGCTGCCGAGCCC
>JBJTAA010000213.1:0-3865 GCA_046090525.1 Planctomycetota bacterium | reverse complement strand
ACGACACCGGCCGCACCGGCACCACCCATGCCGCCACCCATGCCGCCACCCATCATGTTGATGGTTGCGCCGCCACCCAAGCCGCCCGCGCCGCCTGCGGCTTGCCCTCCTTGCCCAACTCCTGCTCCGCCGCCTCCGCCTGCGCCTAGTTGGCCGAGGGCGGGTGCGCATAAGAGCACACCCGCGAAACACGCAAACCACGCCAGCAAGGCTATCCGATGCGGTTTCATTGCAGATTCGGGAGGTGACCCAAGACTTCTCATTGGGTATCGTCTGCCCAGGGGGCCGATCTTCACTCGCTGCGTTTTCACCTATTTTTTGGCTCAGGCAAACGCCTTCGGGCCGCGGCGGGTCGGCTCGGCGTCGCGGCGTTTTTGTGCGAGCGTGACCGCAGCCCGGACGGTGCCCGGGCCCAGGAGATCGACGAGCGCCCGCAACAGGTCGGGTGACCAGGCGACTGCGTGCCGGTCAGCTTCCATGAGCACCCGCATCCCGTCGGCCGTGTCGAGCACCAGCCTCAGCGGCACCTTCCCGGGATGCGCCGCCACCACCGCCGCCAGCCGGTCGAGCGTCGTCCGGTCGTGGGGCCCCTCCACCACCTTCACCGTCACCTGCCGCACCGGCAACTGCCAGGCATCGGCCAGCGGGACGGCCTCGTTGACGATCAGGTTGGTCTCCTCGCTCCCGGCCCGCCGGTCGATCGACCCGGCCACCACGATCACCGCGTCGGCCTGGATGTGGTCGCCCAGCCGGGCGAAGTCCTCCGGCCAGCAGATGCTCCGGACCAGGCCGTCCATATCCTCGAGATCGAACATCCCGTAGCGGGTGTGGGTCGATCCCGGTCGCGGCTGCTTCGTGTTCGAGAGCTTGAGTGCCGCCACCAGCCCGCCGATCACGACCTCCCCCTTGGGCGGCACCGCGGCCAGTCCCGTCGTGCCGTGGGTGCAGATCGCCTCCAGGACGGCCTGGTGCTCGGCCAGGGGATGACTGTGCACGTAGTAGCCGAGCACCTCCTTCTCCCCCGACCGCATCTCGAGGTCCGAGAGCGGCGGCACGTCGGGCAGGCCGGCCGGGGCCGCCGCCACCGCGGGCTCCTCGTCGACCGCGTCGAAGAGGCTCTTCTGACCGCTCTTCCGATCGGCCAGTTGCGAGGCGCCGGCCGCCATGGCCCGCTCCACCCCCGCCAGCAGCTGGCCCCGGTGACCACCGAGCGAATCGAGCGCCCCCGCCTTGGCGAGATTCTCGATCGCCGTCTTGTTGACCACCGACGGGTCGAGCCGGCCGCAGAAATCATGGAGGTCGCGAAACGGTCCGTTGCGGTCCCGCTCGGCGGAGATCGCCTCGGCCGCCTGCACGCCGCAGCCCTTGATGGCCGAGAGGCCGAACAGGATCCGCCCGCCGGCCACCGAGAAGTCGGCCTGCGAGGCGTTGACGTCGGGCGGCGCCACCTCGATGCCCATCCGGCGGCAGTCCTCGACGTGCTCGACCAGCGAATCCTTCTTCTTGAAGTTGCGGCCGGTGATGTCACCCGACAAGAGGGCGGCCATGAACTCGACCGGATGGTGGGTCTTGAGGTAGGCCGTCTGCCAGGCGAGCAGGGCGTAGGCGGTCGAGTGGCTCTTGTTGAAGCCGTAGCCGGCGAACTTCTCGATCAGGGCGAAGACCTCGGCGGCCTGCTGCTTCGAGAGGCCCTTCGCCTGCGCCCCGGCCACGAACTGCTCGCGGAAGGCGGCGATCGTCTCCAGCTTCTTCTTGCTGATCGCCTTGATGCAGGTGTAGGCACTGGAGAGCTCGATGCCGCCGAGCCGCTCCAGGATCCGCATCACCTGCTCCTGGTAGACCATCACGCCGTGGGTCTCGGCGAGCACGTCCTCCATGACCGGATGGAGGAACTCCGCCCGCTTGCGGCCATGCTTGACGTTCACGTACTCGTCCACCATGCCCCCCTCGAGCGGCCCCGGCCGGTAGAGGGCGTTGACCGCCACGATGTCGAGGAAGTGGTCGGGCCGCATCCGCTGCAGCAGGTCGCGGATGCCGCCGCTCTCGAGCTGGAAGATGCCCTTGGTCTCGCCGCGACAGAGGGTGGCGAAGGTGGCGGCGTCGTCGAGCGGGAAGGCGAAGGGGTCGGGCCGGGTGCCCGTGGTCTGGCGGATGATGTCGAGCGTCTTGGCCACGACGGTGAGGTACCGGAGGCCGAGGAAGTCCATCTTCATGAGCCCCGCCCGCTCGACGTCGCCCATCGCCCACTGGGTGATCACCTCCTCCTTGCCGGTCACCCGCTGCAGCGGCACGTACTCGACCAGCGGCCGGTCGGCGATCACGACGGCCGCCGCGTGGGTGCCCACGTTGCGGGCCAGCCCCTCGATCCGCTTGGCGAGGCCCACGAGCTCCGCCACCTCCGCGTCGGCCTCGCAGGCCACCGCCAGCTGCGTGCCCGGCGCCGCGGCCTCCTCGAGCGAGATCCCGAGCTGGTCGGGCACGAGCGCCACGATCTGGTCGACCCGCGGCAGCGGCATGCCGAGCGCCCGGCCCACGTCGCGGATCGCCGCCCGGGCGGCCAGCGTGCCGAAGGTGCCGATCTGGGCGACGTTGGCCTCGCCATACTTCCGCTTGACGTAGTCGATGACCTCCCCCCGCCGCTCCTTGCAGAAGTCGATGTCGATATCGGGAGCCTCACGGCGGTTGACGTCGAGAAACCGCTCGAAGAGCAGGTCGTACTCCAGCGGGCAGACGTGCGAGAGCCAGAGGGAGTAGGCGACGAGCGCCCCCACGCCCGAGCCTCTCGCCGCCGCCGGGATGTCGCGCTCGCGGGCATAGCGCACGAAGTCCCAGACGATCAGGAAGTAGCTCGCGAAGCCGAGCGTGTCGATCACGCCGAGCTCGCGGTCGAGCCGCTCGAGCACCTCGGCGTGGAGCTCGCCCGAGCCGCCGGCGGCCGGCGGTCGCCCGTCGGCCCAGCGCTTCGGCACGGCGGCATACCGCTCCCGCAGGCCGTCGAGACAGAGCCGCCGCAACTCCTCCGACGCCGTGCGGCCGGCGGGCAGGTCGAAGCCCGGGAAGTGACGCTTGCCGAGCTCGAGGTCGATGGCGACCGCGTCGGCGATCTCCTGGCTGCGGGCCACCGCCCCGCCGATCAAGCCCCGGTCGAGGCCGGCGAAGGCCGCATGCATCTCGGCGGGGCTCTTGAGATAGAACTCGCTCGAGTCCATCCGCATCCGCGAGGTGTCGCTGCGGAAGCGACCGGTGTTCACGCACAGCAGGATGTCCTGGGCCTCGGCATCCTCCCGGTTCACGTAGTGGCAGTCGCAGGTGGCCACCGGCGGGATGCCGAGCTCGCGCGACAGCTCGAGAGCCGCCTCGTTGACCTGCCGCTGCACGTCCAGGCCGTTGTCCTGGATCTCGATGAAGTAGCGGTCGCCGAACGTCCTCTGGAACCAGCCGGCGATCTCGCGGGCCTCGGCCAGCGCCTCGGCCTGGCCGGGGGCCGCGCCGATCAGCGAGCGGGCGAACTCGCTCGAGAGGCAGCCCGACAGGCAGATCAGCCCCTCGCCGTGGGCCTCGAGCAGCTCGCGATCGATCCGTGGCTTGAAGTAGAAGCCCTCCAGGTAGGCCTTCGTGGCCAGCTGCAGGAGGTTGGCGAAGCCGGTGCGGTCGCGGGCCAGGAGCGTGAGGTGGTAGCTCGAATCCTTCTGGCTGCCGGCGTCCTTCTGGAAGCGGCTGCCCGGGGCGATGTAGGCCTCGTAGCCGACGATCGGGTTGATGCCCGCGGCCTTCGCGGCCTCGTAGAACTCGAGCGCCCCGTGCAGGTTGCCCTGGCGATCACCGACCACGGCAACCTGCACGGGGCGCTCGAGTTCTACGAGGC
>JBJTAA010000212.1:0-6201 GCA_046090525.1 Planctomycetota bacterium | reverse complement strand
CTCTCGAATCTCGCCGCCCGGGTCGTGACGGTGGGGCCCGCCCGTGACTTCAGCCTCGACTACGTCGTGGAGACCAAGGTCGACCGGGCGCGTGGCCAGGTGCTGGTGCGGTCGCGGGAGTGGGTGGTGCGGCCGGTGGGGCCGGCCGTCGGCGAGCCGGTCTCCGAGGCGCTCGGGCCGACGTCGCGGTTTCGTGGCGTGCTGTCGGGAGTGAAGCCCGACACGACCGTCACCCTCTGGTGCTACCCCGACAGCTTCGAGGGCTACTGGGCGATCCGGGCCGAACTGAATCGCCTTGGCATCCCGACGGCCGGCCGGCCGCTGCCCGACGGAGCGCCGATCGGCGGATCGACCGAGGGCAGCAAGAGCGTGGTGCAGTAGCGGTTGCTCGTCCGCGTTGCCCCAGCAAAGCCTCCCGGCGCGAGCCGGGGGGCCGCCGCGACCCCTGCCGCTGGGCGCAGCCTGTCCGTCCCGACAGCGTCGTCAAAAACGCCCTCGACGCCCGTGCCTCGCGTCAGCCTGCAGGGGCGGTACGCTCTTTTCTGGGGGGGCTACCTTTTTTCTGGGGGTATGTGATATTGCGGAGGGGGGTCACCCCCTCCCGGGTCTTTCTGCCGCTGCCTGTCATGACCAGCGTTGCATTCCACCTCCCCGTGCTCATCGCCTCCTGGGTCCTGCTCGCCGCCGGCAGCGCTGCGGGGGGCACGGTGTATTGGAACATGAGCGATCTGTCCGCGCCGACTCTCAAGACCGTGTCCAATCTCGCGGTCGGGGCGATCGGTCAGGGCAACACGACCACGACCGGCACCGCGAGCACGTCGTCGTCGAGTGGGTATACGTTCTTCCTCGCCGAAACGAGCACGCCCGCGTCGGGCGGCGCCAACCTCACGTTCGCGGCAAAGCACGGTGTCCTGTCGACGGCCTCCAGTAGCTACATGGCGGTCACGTTCACCCCATCCATCGGCTCCACCGGTACGGTGACCGGGATCGGGTTTGCGTCGCGGTCGACCAGCAGCGGCCCGACGACACTCTCGTTGCGTTCCAGCAACGACGCCTTCGCCGCCGAAATCGCCGGATTCACGACGTCGACCACCTCGACGTGGGCGTATTTCACGCAGACATTTTCCACTCCGCTGATCATCGACTCCGGATCGTCGCTCGAACTCCGGCTCTACGGATCGGGCGGCTCCTCGGCGAACGGAGGGAACTGGCGGCTCGACGATCTGCAGTTCGACGCGCTGGTCGTGCCCGAGCCGGCGACGCTCTTGCTTGGGCTCGTCGGGGCTGTGGGCCTCATGACCGCTGGATTCCGGCTTGGCAATCTCACCCGGAGGGACACGACGCGATGCGCCGAGCACAAGCCGGGCTCAGCCTCGTCGAGCTGCTCGTCGTGATCGCGATCATCGGCGTGCTCGTCGGGCTTCTGCTCCCGGCGGTGCAGGCCGCCCGCGAATCGGCCCGCCGCATTTCGTGCCAGAGCAATCTCAAGCAGATTGGTCTGGCGATGGCGAATTTTGCGGACACTCGGAAGCGATACCCTCCCGGGCAGATCCAGCGGCAGATAGGCCACCCGCGAATCTCCTGGGCGGCGTTCTTTCTCGATTTTATCGATCAGTCTGCCGTGCAGACAGACTGGACGACGATCGTCAACAAGGACGCGCCGGCGCCCGACGGACGGCTTTACTTCAACGCTCCGCTCAACAGCATCTGCAATCAACGCGCCGCTTCGGCCGTGCTGCCGTGCTATATCTGCCCGAGCACCGCGCGCACGCATTCATCGCGGTCACGGAACGTGACCCGTGACTGGGATGGCAACGGCACGCTCGATCCGGGCAACTACGAGGGCCTGGCTTGCATCGATTACTCCGGCAACAACGGCGTGAACTCGGGCTATTCCCGGTATCGCATGCCCTCCGGCGCAACGTATTCCGGCGCCAACGGCGTGCTGATTTTCAATGCGACGAGGTCGCTGAACGCGGGCATCCCGCTGCGGCAGATCACCGATGGAGCCTCGAAGACGATCCTGCTCTTCGAGCTCACCGGGCGGGGCGTCACTGCTCCCACCTCACCGACGGATGCACCGAGTGCCCAGGGCGTGTGGGCGTCGGGGCTGAACTGCAATTCGATCGGCCCGGAGAGCATGTCGCGAGCCCTCATCAATCCGCCAACCACCGACACGACCGGCGCCTGGGCGGACGACGCCGACCAATCGCTCTTTTCCGACCACCCGCGCGGCGCGCATGTCGCGATGTGTGACGGCTCGGTGCATTTTCTCTCCGAATCCACCTCCGACAACGTGCTTACGGGCCTCGCTTCCCGCAACGGTGGCGAAGCCGTGAGCGTCGGGCAATAGCAGGCGGCCGCCGTGTTCCCAGCGGCTCCGGTGCTCGGCCGAGTCGACCTCGCTCTGACTCTCCGAGGGGGCCCCGCAAACGGGCCCCGGAACGCCGCCGGTCAGCCGCTCGCCGCGCGGATGCCTGCTTCGGCGGCGGCGGCGAGGCAGTTGAGCTCCGCGTCGCTTACCGAGAGCGGCGGCATGATCACGACCACGTCGCCGAGCGGCCGCAACAGGGCCCCGTGCGCCCGGGCCGCCGTGCAGGCCCGCCGGCCGCGCTGCTCCTGCCACGGATAGCGGCGGCCAGTGGCCTTGTCGGCCACCAGCTCGATCCCGAGGACGAGGCCGCACTGCCGCACCGAGCCGACACCGTCGAGCTCGGCCAGCCGTGCGGCATGGGTGGCCAGCCGGTCGATCTTGGCGGGCAGCATCTCGAGCACCCGCTCGTCGCGGAAGATGTCGAGCGAGGCGAGGCCCACCGCAGCGGCCAGCGGATTCCCGCCGTAGGTGTGGCCGTGATAGAAGGCCCGCTGGTCGGCGTGCGTCCCCAGGAAGGTGTCCCAGATGCAGCCGTGGGTGAGCGTGGCGGCCATCGGCAGGTAGCCGGCCGTGAGACCCTTGGCCAGGCAGAGGAAGTCGGGGGTCACGTCCTCCTGCTCGCAGGCGAACATCGTGCCCGTTCGCCCGAAACCGGTGGCCACCTCGTCGAGGATCAGGAGCACGTCGTGCCGGCGGGTGAGCTCGCGCACGCCTCGGAGGTAGCCGGGCGGATGGACGATGATCCCGCCGGCCATCTGCACCAGTGGCTCCATGATCACCGCGGCGAGTTCGTGGGCGTGCGCGGCGAGCACCGCCTCGACCGCCGCGAGCGACTCCGCGAGCGATGGCACGCGGCCGGTGGCGTCGGGCAGGCCCGGCGGGGCGAGCCGGATCGGCTCGAACGTCAGCGGCGCGAACATCGCCGTGAAGCGGTCGACGCCCCCGACGCCCACCGCCCCGAGCGTGTCGCCGTGATAGGCCTCGTCGATGGCGATGAAGCGGGTCTTCTCGGGGCGGGCCGGCTCTGCCTGCCGCCAGAACTGGAAGGCCATCTTCAGGGCCGCCTCGATGGCGGTTGAGCCGTCGTCGGAGAAGAAGACGCGGTCGAGGCCGGGGGGGGTGAGTTCGCACAGCCGCCGGGCGAACTCGACGGTGGTCGGGTTCGAGAGGCCGAGGTTCGTGGTGTGGGCGACCTTCGCGGCCTGCTCCGCGAGCGCCGCGTCGAGCCGCGGATGACGGTGGCCGTGCACGTTGCACCACATGCTGGCCGAGCCGTCGAGGTAGCGGCGGCCGTCGACGTCGACGAGCCAGCAGCCCTCGCCGCGGTCGATCAGGAGCGGCTCGTACTCCTGCATCTGGGTGAAGGCGTGCCACACGTGGTGGCGATCCCAATGCTCGAGGTCCGCGCGGGAAATCGTCATGGCAGGATCACCCTCGTGCCGACGCCGGCGGCCAGCAGATCGGCCGCCCTGCCCTCCACGACGGCCGCCTCGATCACACCCTGCGAGCCGACGAGCGCCACGGGCGTTCCCGGCGGGGCGTCGCCGTAGGTGCGGACCACGCTGGCGACGTCGCGGTCGCCCACCACGAGCCGGCCGGCTGCGAGGAGCCGCGGGCCGAGGTCGGCCGGCAGGTTCGTCAGCAGGTTGCCGAAGGCGTCGACGTGGACGATCTCCCCCTCGACGCCCTCCGGCGTCTCGCGGGGCGTCGGGAGCGGCAGCCGCACGAGGTCGCCCGCCTCGGGGCCGAGCGCGGCCGGCGGGGCGCCGTCGAGCAGCGCGACGGCCGCCGGGGCAAGCGCGTCGCGGCCGTGGAAGGTCGTCGAGGCGGCGGCGGGGATGCGTACCACCCGCGCCTCGTCCGGCCCCGCGGCCGCGAGCACCCGGGTGAGCACGCCGTTGTCGGGGGCGAGGTATTCCTGCCCGCCGGCCCGCGCCCAGACGAGCCGCCGCGGTGTGCCCACGCCCGGATCGACGACGACGACGTGCAGCGAGCCGGCCGGGAAGGCCGGGCAGGCCCGCGCCACGAGCCAGGCGGCGGACCGCACGTCGTGGGCCGGCAGGTCGTGGGCGATGTCGACGAGCGTGCAGGCCGTGCGGGCGTGGAGGAGCCGGCCCTTGAGTTCGGCGACGTAGGCCGAGCCGGTGCCGAAGTCGGTCGTGAGCGTGACGATGCGGGGCATGGCAGCAGACTATCCGAGAAGGCCCGGCAGGTCGTCGAGCCCCACGGTCTCGACGACCGGTCCGGCGGGATCCCGCAGCGCCTGGCGGTGGGGCGTGCGGCAGGCGATCGCCACCGCGGCCACGGCATCGCCGCCGATCGCTTCGCGAATCCGCAGCAGGCGGCCGGCGATGGCCGGCGGGGCGACCTCGCTCCACGACGCGTCGACCAGGACGAGCCCGCCGCTCATGGGCAGGAGAAAATCGACCTCCTTGGTCCGGTCGCGCCAGAAGGCGAGTTCGGCGTGGGGGGCGGTGGCGGCCAGGAGTCGGCGGAGCTCGGCGTGCACGAAGGTCTCCCAGAGCGCGGCCATGTGGGGCGAGGCGGCGAGATCCTGCTCGTCACGGAGCCCGAGCAGGGCGGCGCACAGGCCGGAGTCGAGGAAGTAGAGCTTGGGAGCCTTGACGAGCGGCTTGCCCTGCGGTGGCCGCCAGGGCCGGACGAGCGTGATCACGCCGGCGTCGGCCAGCGTGTCGAGCCAGATCGCCGCGGTCGAGCCGGCGATCCCGACCTCGCGTGCGAGCTCGGCCTTGTTGAGCAGCCTTCCCGTCCGGCAGGCCGCTGCCCGCAGGAACCGCTCGAAGTCGTGGACGCTGTCGACCCGGAGCTGGAGCGGAAGCTCCCGGGCGAGGTGGTCGGCGACGAGCGCCCGCATGAACTCGCCGACGTCGGCCTGCGGGTCGGCATAGACCGCGGGAAACCCGCCCCGGAGCAGCCGCTGCTCGATCGAGAGCTCGGGCCTGGCGGCGGAGACCTCCGCGTGGCTGAGGCCATCGACCCGGAGAACGCCGGCGCCCCGATCGCAGGCCTCGCTCGCGGCAGCGGCGAGCGTGAGGGGACGCGAGCCGACGAGCACGTAGCCCGCGGGCGGGCAGGGCTTGGCCTCGATCGCGCGGGCGACGTGATGCACCAGTCGCGGGGCGAGATGGACGTCATCGATGACGACGGGCGCGGGAAGGCCGGCGAGGAAGGCTGCGGGGTCCAGTTGGGCGCGGGCAGCTTCGGTGGGCAGGCTGAGTGACGCGCGACGATGAGTAGGGAAGAGAAGCTGAGAGAGATGCGTTTTGCCGACCGCTCGTGGCCCCGTGATGACGAGTAGAGGTGGCGGCTGAGCAGGGGTAGACGATGGGAAAGCAACTGTGCGTTCGATTGTGACGCTCATTGCGTGCGATCATATCGAATGATTTGCACGTTTTTCTATTCCGCCCAGCTCTCGGCGTCGCGAGTAGCGATGGAGCCGGACTCAGTGGCAGCGGGATTTCATCCCGCTGAATCCGGCCAGCCTCGGTGATGGCGCCCGGGCGTCGAGCTGACTGGGGCCGCCTTCCACGGGTCACAGACCCGTGGCCACTTTTGAGCGAACTCGAGGCACCGCGTGGAAAAGTGGCAGCGGAACTTCAGCCCGCTGAATCCGCCGATCCGCGGGTATCCGGTCACGCAGTGACCGGGCCCCTGAGGGCTCAGGCGTCGCCGCGGCGGATCAGCTCGAGGCACTTCTCGCGAACCTTGCCGGGGTTCACGTTGGGGTTCTTCTTCTTGGCCTGACCGATGAGGCCGGCCGCCGCCTGCTCCTTGCCCCCCCGCACGTCGGCCACGATCTTGGGGTT
>JBJTAA010000211.1:0-12091 GCA_046090525.1 Planctomycetota bacterium | reverse complement strand
TGGTGAGGACGGGCCGACGGAAGCGGCCGGCGGGCTCGCCGACGAAGCCGTCGTGGCGCGGATCGGCGGCTTGCGATTGGACGCCGCTGCCGCCGTGGCCCGCTGTGACGCCCAGCCGCTGCTCGAGCAGGCCGGCGGCCTCGTCGTCACCGGGCCCACCGGCACGAACGTGGCCGACGTACGGCTCGTGCTGGTGCGGCCGGATGCGAATGCAGAGCCGAGCGGTTCGCCTCTGGCAGGCTGAAAGCCCGCCCCACGGTCGAGGCAGCGGCGTGGCCGGACTCTCCGGGTCACACGTCGCAGAGCGCGACGGCCTGCTCGAGGCCGGCGAGCGGATCGCGGGTGGGGATGAACTCCTGCCCCACGTAGCCCGTGTAGCCGATCTCCAGGAGCTTCCGCATGATCGGCGGATAGAGGATCTCCTGGTTGTCATCGAGCTCGGCCCGGCCGGGATTGCCGGCGGTGTGGACGTGGCCGATCACGTCCTTGCACTGCTCGATCCGGCGGATCACGTCGCCGTTCATGATCTGCACGTGGTAGATGTCGAAGAGCATCTTCACGCGGTCGCTGCCGACGCGGCGCAGGATGCCCGCCACGTAGTCGACGTCGTCCCCCTGATAGCCCGGATGGCCCTTCATCGGGTGCGAGTCGTCGCGGGTGTTCAAGTGCTCGAGGCAGATCGTGACGCCCTTCTTCTCGGCGTGGCCGGCGAGCTTCTTGAGGCCCTTGACGCAGTTGTCGGCCCCCTCCTCGAGCGAGAGCTCGCCGCTGGTCGGATCGTCGGCGTCGTGCCACTTGAAGCCGGTGAAGGCGATCACGGCGGGAAAGCCCGCCTCGGCGCAGGCGTCGATCATCGCGCTGGTCCGGGCGATCACCTCCTCCTGGTAGCGGGGGTTGTTGAGGCCCTTCATGAAGGGGGCACCCGGCATCCCGTTCGGAGCGATCGCGCAGGTCAGGCCGTGCTTCTTGATCGTCGGCCAGGTCGATGGATCGGCCAACTCGATCGACCCGACGCCGAGTTGTTTGGCGACCTGGCAGATCTTCTCGATATCCCACTTCTCGCCCACGGCGTTGAAGCACCAGTAGACGATCGACTGCTTGATCCGGCCCTTGCGCCCGGCCATGGCGGCGGCCCGCCCGCTGACGGCTGCGAGCGGCGCGGCGGCCCCGAGGGCGGTCGCGCCGGCGGCGAGGACTGTGCGACGATTGAGCGGCGTGGTCATGAGGGCTCCCGGGTGAGAGGTGCAGGGGCGGCCGCGGCGGACGTGCCGACGCGGGGTACACTACCACTGCCCGGGGCCGCTGTGGAGCCTCGGATCCGGGGATCGCCCGAGCGGCCCATGTCCAGCATCAAGCGGATTCTCGTCACCGGCGGAGCCGGCTTTCTCGGCAGCCATCTCTGCGAGCGGCTCGTGGCCGCGGGCCACGACGTGATCTGCGTCGACAACTTCTTCACGAGCCAGAAGTCGAACGTGGCCCACCTGCTCGTACGGCCCAACTTCGAGTTCGTCCGTCACGACATCATCCACCCGCTCTGGCTCGAGGTCGACGAGATCTACAACCTCGCCTGCCCGGCCGCTCCCGGCCACTACCAGTACAACCCCATCAAGACGATGAAGACGTCGGTGATGGGCGCGATCAACCTGCTCGGCATGGCCCGCCGCTGCCGGGCCAAGATCCTCCAGGCGTCGACGAGCGAGGTGTATGGCGACCCGGAAGTGCATCCGCAGCCGGAGAGCTACCGTGGGGCCGTCAATCCGATCGGCCCGCGGGCCTGCTACGACGAGGGGAAGCGGGCGGCCGAGACCCTGTTCATGGACTACCACCGCCACAACGGCGTGAACGTGCGGATCGTGCGGATCTTCAACACCTATGGGCCCCGGATGCATCCCTTCGACGGCCGCGTGGTCTCGAACTTCATCCGCCAGGCGCTCGCCGGCGAGCCGATCACCATCTTCGGGTCGGGCAACCAGACGCGAAGCTTCTGCTATCGCGACGACCTCGTGGAGGGCATGATCCGGATGATGAACGGCCCCGACGACTTCGTCGGGCCGGTCAACATCGGCAATCCCGGGGAGTTCACGATCCGGCAACTGGCGGAGCTCACGCTCGAACTGACCGGCTCGCCCTCGCGGCTCGTGGAGAAGCCGCTGCCGGTCGACGATCCGGAACGCCGCCGGCCCGACATCGCGCTGGCCAAGGAGCGACTCGGCTGGGAGCCGACGGTGCCGCTGCGGGAAGGCCTGAAAAAGACGATCGACTGGTTCAAGAGCGTGCGGCTCGAGGACTTCCGGGCGCCCACGCCGAACTACTAGCTCCCGCGACGCCGCTCCCAGGAGCGCGGTTTTGCCCCCAGGAGCCCGGTTCCGCCGGAACCGGTCAGTGTCGGCGCCACCTTCAGCGTGATCCGGTCACGGAGTGACCGGACTCCTGGGCCGCAACCGGCTCATCATCGGCGCCGCGTCCCGTGCGACCGGACTCCTGGGGCGAGGGGTTGCCCGTGCCGATCGAGCGGCGTTGGCAGCAAGCGGAGGCAGGATGCCGAAGCGCAGCTGGCATCGAGTGAGCGAAGCCCAGGATGGGCGGAGCGAACGTCCGGCGAGACGGCACGGGCCAGCCCGAGCTGCGTGACCAGCGACGTTGTCCGGCGGTGATCCGGTCACGGCGTGACCGGACTCCTGGATTTCAGCCACGTGCGAGCGACGGCCACGGCGGTGATGCCCGCCGCGATGCCGATCACGTCGTAGACCCAGTCGACCGGCTCGGCACTGCGGCCGAAGAGAGGCTGGGTCGCCTCGTCGAGCGCGGCGAACGCCGCGAGCGCGATGAACAGCAAGCCGGCCGCGGCCCGTGACCAGCGGCCGGCGGCGGCGAGCGTGGCCGCCACGAACAGGCCGAGTAGGCCGTAGGCGGCGAAGTGCAGCGTCTTGTCGGAGGGGGGGTTGGGGCCGAGCAGCTCCTCGGGCCGCGGATAGTGCGTCGCGAACACGAGCACGAGCGTGTAGGCGGCCGTGACCGCGGCCAGCGGCCGGGCGAGCCGCCGTCGGGGAGCGGGCGCGACGACGGGCATGGGCTGGCTCCAGGGCGGGCGGCCGGGCAGGACCCCCCGAAGACCACGAGAATAACCACGGTTTTTGGCCTTCGCCCACCCGGCACCGTCCGCTACCTTCCCGCTCCCCGTGGCGGCCGACCTAACCCGCCCGGATGCCCGAGGAGAGTGCTGTCCCATGAATCGCCAGGAACTTGCGGCCGTCGTGCTCGAACTGCTCGAAAAGGAGACCGGGGAGTCCTATCCCGATCTCCAGGAAAAGACCTCGCTGCGGGACGGGCTGAACCTCGACTCGCTCGACATGGCCGGCCTCGTGCTCCACGTCGAGAGCCGGTTCGGCATCCAGATCGAGACCGAGCTGCTCGAGCGGATCGCCACCGTCGGCGACATGCTCGACGTGCTGGAGGAGAAGCTCGCCGCCAAGGGAGGCCGGCAGGCCGCCTGAGGATCGGAGCCGCCGTCGGCGGCAAGGGGAGCCAGCATGAACCAACGGTCGCCCGGGCCCGGGGGCTTGCCAGCCGGCTGCAGGATCACGAGCCATGCGCTCGTCGAGAGCCGCCTGTCGGACATCGCCGAACTGCGGAACAAGCCCGCACCGGCCGGGGCGCCCTCGCTGCCGCCGCGCTTCCTGCGGCATGCCGACGAGCAGACGGTCGTGGGCGTGCACGCCGTGCTCGAGGCGATCGCCGGCGCCGCCCGGCCGCTCACGCTCGTCCGCCACGCGGTGGTCGCGGCGCCCTGCCAGTCGGGTCGCCTGGCGGCCGCCCGCACCCTGGCCCAGTTGCCCGTGGGCGGGGCCGTCACCGTCTCGCCGCACGTCGTTCCGCAGTGCTCCCTGCACTCCGTCGCCGGTGCCGTCAGCGTGGGCCTGGGCATGCATGGTCCCCACCTGGGCGTCGGCGGCGGGCCCGAGGCGCTGGCCGAGGGGCTCTACGCCGCCGCCACGCTCGTCACCGGCCGCGGCGATCCGACCTGCGGGGCCGCCTGGCTCGTGGCCACCGATTGGGATGTGGAGCCCGAACTCGAGCCCGGCGGCGAGGCCTGCACCGATCCGGTCTGCCGCGGGCTGGCCCTGCTCCTCGAATCGACGGGCTCGGCACCCACCGGCGGCGAGGAGGCCACGCTCGAGCTGTCGCTGCGGATGCCGCGGCAACCGGCCCGGGCGGGCGCGGTCGCCGAAACCACCGGCGGCCTGGTCGCCTTCGCCCGGGCACTCGGCATGTGCGCCGAGGGGGGTGCGCTCGCCGCCTGGACCGTCACGTGTCCCTGGGGCGCCGAGATCCGCATCCACGGCCGCCGGCGAAGCGGTGCCTCCAGACTGCGGGAGGCGGCATGAGCGGGTGCGCTCTCCACCGACCGAACGACCGCGAACCCGTGGTCATCACGGGCATGGCCGCCGTTTCGCCCTTGGGCTGCGACGTGGCCACGATCCTCGACCGGCTCTTCAGCGGCAGTTCGGGCGTGCGGCGGATCGACGTCGACGAGCGGGCCCGGACCGTGGCCGACCAGTTCGCCGCCCCCGTGGCCGAGATTCCCCCGCCTCCGGGCATCACGGCGGCCGAGTTCGACCGGCTCGACCGGCTCGAGCGGATGTGCCTCGCCCCCGCGGCGGGTGCCGTGGCCGATGCGGGGCTCGCGACGGGACCGCGGGTGGGCCTCGTGCTGGGGCTGGGCGCCGAGCACCTCAAGGCCTGGGAACTCGATTTCCTCGCCGGCGGAAGCCGCGTGTTCGAGCCCCGTCGCGAGCCGACGCTCGTGCACCGGCTCGCCGCCCGGCTGGGCATCGGCGGGCCGGCCGTGACCGCCGCGGCCGCCTGCGCATCGAGCGGCTATGCCCTGGCCCTGGCGCGTGCCTGGCTCGACGCGGGCTGGGTCGACGCCTGCGTGGCCGGGGGCTGCGACATCCTGAGCCCCACCTCGATCGCCGCCTTCTACAACCTGCGGGCGCTCTCCCGCCGCTCCGACGATCCGACGAAGGCCTCGCGGCCCTTCGACCGCGGTCGCGACGGCTTCGTGATGGGGGAGGGCGGGGCGTTCTTCGTGCTCGAGCGCCGGTGCGACGCCGTGGCCCGCGGCGGGCGGCTCCGCGGCGAGCTCGCCGGCGTCGGGATGTCGAGCGACGGCGTCCACATGGTGACGCCGAGCACCGACCCGGCGCAGGCCGCGCGGGCCATCACCGCGGCGCTCGATGACGCGGGCATCGCCGCGGCCGACGTGGACTACTTCAACGCCCATGCGGCCGGCACGCCCGTGGGCGACGTGGCCGAGGCCGGCGCGATCCGCCTGGCCTGCGGCGCGGCCGCCGACGCGATCCCCGTCAGCTCCACCAAGAGCATGACGGGCCACCTCGTCAGCGGCGCGGCCGCCTTCGAGGCGCTCGCCTGCCTGGGGGCGATCGAGCGTCAGGCCGTGCCCCCCACCGTCAATCTCGACGACCCCGATCCCGATTGCCCGCTCGTCCACGTGCCGCACGTGGCCCGGCCCCGGCGCGTGGCCGTGGCGGCGAGCAACTCGTTCGGCTTCGGCGGGTCGAACCTGTGCCTCGTCCTGCGCCGGGCCGCCTGAGGCCACCGACTGCCATGCAACCCCGTTCACGACACCCCGAGGAGGTCGCCATGACCAAGCCCGCTTCCTGCGCCGCGCGGCACGCCCCGCCCGCCGCCGCCGCCGACATCGACGCCCTCCTGGCCCGGCTCGTGGCCCGCTGGCACGAGGTCGATCCGGCCCACACCGAGGACGGCCTTCGCGGCCGGGTCTGCGACCTGCACCGGTTCAACTTCCTGCTCTGGCACGAGGAGGACATCGCCCGCTCCCCCGACGTCACCGACGCGCGGATCGCGGCGGTGAAGCGGGCCATCGACCGCTACAACCAGGCCCGCAACGACGCGATCGAGAAGCTCGACGACTGGCTGATCGGTGAACTGGCGGCCCGCGGGATCACCGCGGCGGCCGACGCCCCTGCCGCCACTGAGACGCCCGGCGCCGCGATCGATCGCCTCTCGATCCTCGAGCTCCGCCGCTACCACATGCGGGAGCAGGTCGAGCGGGCCGACGCCACGCCGGAGCACCGGGCCAAGGCGGCCGACAAGCTCGTGGTGCTCGACGCCCAGCGGGATCACCTCGTCGCCGCGATCGACCGGCTCCTCGCCGAGATCTTCGCGGGCCAGCGGCCGCTCCGCGTCTTCCGACAGATGAAGATGTACAACGACCCGACGATGAACCCCTACCTGTACAACGCGGTCAAGGCGGCGTAGGCGGCCGCGATCCGGTCACAGCGTGACGCCAGGAGCCCGGTTCCGCCGGAACAGGGTAGGCCCATCCTGGGTGCTCCGGTCACGGCGTGACCGGACTCCTGAGCCGGAACCGGGTCAGGAAGACGCAGCATCCTGGGTGCTCCGGTCACAGCGTGACGCCAGGAGCCCGGTTCCGCCGGAACCGGGTAGGCGCATTCTGGGTGCTCCGGTCACGGCGTGATCGGACTCCTGAGCCGCATTCGGCGTCACTCGACGCAGTTGGCCAGGGCCAGCAGCGCGTAACTCGTCACGAGCACCGGCTCGCCCTCGAGCCACCGCTCGTTGGCGTTCACCCACGAACCGTCCTCCCGCTGGCGGGAGACGAGCGCCGTCGTGAGTTCGTCCCGCCAGTCGTGCGCCTGGCCGGCGGCGTCGGTGAACGTGTCGTCACCGAGCACCGCGAGCGCCTTCGAGGCGGTGTGATAGAAGTAGTAGAGCCCCGCCTGCCCCATGCCGGGGTTCTCCTCGAAGGTGTAGTGCTTCGCCAGCCACGACGTCGCGGCCTTCACCCGCGGATCGTCCTTGGTGAGGCCGGCGAAGATCATGCTCTTGAGCCCGGCGTAGGTCATCGAGGCGTAACTCCTGAGGCCGCCGGTTTCCGTCGTGCCGGCCTGGCTCTCGCCGCCCCCGGCGGGCGTGTAGTAGAAGCCGCCGTCGGGATTCTTCTCGGGAAAGGGGAGCGGATTGTGGGGCCCGGGGAGGTTCTGCGTGCGCGACACGAAGGCGAGCGC
This sequence comes from Planctomycetota bacterium, assembly GCA_046090525.1. Taxonomy (GTDB): domain Bacteria; phylum Planctomycetota; class Planctomycetia; order Pirellulales; family UBA1268; genus QWPN01. The sequence goes on along the minus strand of JBJTAA010000211.1, from coordinate 5,018 downwards.
CCGCTGGATCGCCGGATCGCTCTCGCCGTCGCCGACCGTCCGCAGGGCCTCGATCATGAAGGCGGTGTTGGAGAGGTCGGGCCGCGATTTCCGGCCGTAGCCGGCGCCGCCGTAGGCCGGATCACTCTCAGGCTTGCCCTCGCCGTCGTCCCACTGGAGTTTCTTGACGAAGGCCTTGGCGCCCTCGATCTCCTCCGCCAGCCGCCCCTCGGCGTTGCAGGCGGCCAGCGCCAGCATCGCGATCGAGGTCTCGTAGTTGGCCACGGGCGAGCCGGGCGCGTAGATCCCGCCGTCCGGCTGCCGGAAGGTGAGCAGGTAGTCGAGGCCCTTCCTCACGATCGGATCGTCGGCCGGCGTGCCGCTGCGGACGAGCGCCGTCACGGCCAGCCCCGTCACGGCCGGACCGAGGTCGGCCTTGAAGCTGCCCCCTTCTTCCTGCGCCTCGGCGAGAAAGGCCGAGGCCTTGGCGATCGCGGCCGTCACCGCCGCCTCGTCGGCGGCCGGCAGGATGGCGGGCGGAAGCGCGGCGACGAGGGCGACCGCGGCGGCAAGACGGGGGGGCATAGCTGGGCTCCCGGGGCAGGGGCGGGCTGACTGCCGGAAGGATATGCCGGTCAGACGCCGGGAGGAACCGTTCGGCGGGCCGGCACGGCGGAGGATTTTTCCCCGGCCTGGCGACATTCTTGCCGGATCGGATCGCAGGAGTCCCGTCACGCCGTGACCGGATCACGCTTGGCGCCGCGTGTCATAACGCGGATTCGGGGCCGGCGGTGATCCTCTCCGCGCCTCCGGCGATCGCTACGACCGGCCCAGGGACTTTGGTGCGCCTTTCGGTGGCCGCGTATCGCCTGCGGCTTGTGCGAGTCTCACCGACCAACCCCGCCGAAAGCATCTCGGCCTGCTGGTCACGCCCAGGAGTCCGGTCACCTCTGGAGTCCGGTCACGCCGTGACCGGATCACGCTGGACGCGGCGTCACCCCTGACCCGGTTCCGGCGGAACCGGGCACCTGATGCGTTCTGACCGCCGTCGTGAAGCCGGTTGACTTCGGTCGTAGAATCTTTGGCAGGGCTCGACACCGACCCGGAGATGTGATCATGGCGGCCAAGACGATCCTGTTTCCGACCGATTTCTCGACCGCCAGCGATGCGGCGCTCGCGCATGCCGAGGCGCTGGCGAAGCAGTCGGGGGCGCGGCTCTTGATCATCCACGTCGAGGAGCCGCCGCTCGCCTACGGCGGCGGCGAGCTCTACTACGGCCTGCCCGAGCCGAACTCCGAGCGCATCCAGAAGATGCTCGAGGACGTCCGGCCACAGGATCCGGGCGTGCCCTTCGAGCACCGGCTCACGATGGGAGACCCGGCCGGTGAGGTCGTGCGGATCGCTGGTGACGAGGGCTGCGAGATGATCGTGATGGGCACGCATGGCCGGACGGGCCTGACGCGGCTCTTGATGGGGAGTGTCGCCGAGCAGATCGTCCGCCGCGCCCCGTGCCCGGTGCTCGTCTACCGCGAGGCTGCCGAGCGGCTTGCCGCCGCCCGTGCACCGGCGAAGACCTGACCGCATGGCGTTGCGTCCGGTCCTCGAACTCCGCCAGCGCGTACGGCGGACGATCCGCGGCCTCTTGGACGCCGACGGCTTCCTCGAGGTCGACACGCCGGTGCTCGCGGCCGAGGTCCTGCCCGAGTCCCACGTCGATCCGGTGCCCGTGCGGCTCGCGGGCAAGGCGGAGCCCCGCTGGCTGCAGGCCAGCCCCGAGAACCTGATGAAGCGGCTCCTGGCCAGTGGTTCGGGGCCCATCTACCAGTTCGCCCCCGCCTTCCGCGACGGTGAGCGGGGCCCACAGCACGACGTCGAGTTCACGATCCTCGAGTGGTACGCCCCGGGCGCGATGCTCGATCATGCGGCCGACCTGCTCGCACGGCTCTGCGCGGCGGTGCTCGGCACGACGGGCCTCGTACGGACCACCTGCTCGGCCGCGTTCCGCGAGCACGCAGGCGTCGATCCGCTCACGGCCGACGCCGCCGCGCTTGTGGCCGCGGCCGGCCGGGCGGGAGTGGCCGTGCCCGCAGGCCTCGCCGACCTCCCCGCGGCCGAGGCCTACGACCGCGCGTTCGAACTGGTGCTGGCCGAGGTCGTGCAGCCACGGCTGGGCCACTCCCATCCCGTCATGCTCGAGGCCTGGCCCGCCTCGCAGGCTGCCTTCGCCCGCCTCGATCCCGAATCGGCGACCGCCCGCCGCTTCGAACTGTTCGCCGCCGGCGTGGAGCTCGTCAACGGCTGGGAGGAGGAGACCGACCGTGAGTCACTCATGGACCGGATCACGAAGGCCAACGAGGTGCGGCGGGCGGCGGGTAGGTCGGTGCTGCCCGTGCCCACGCGGCTGCTGGCGGCCCACGGCCCCGCGATGCCGGCCGGCGTCGGCGCGGCGCTCGGCTTCGATCGGCTCGTGATGCTGGCCGCCGGTGCCCGCTCGATCGACCACGTCCGCTGCTTTCCCGACGGCGGCTGAGGCCGTCACCGGCCCAGTTCGAAGCCGGTCACGAGCCAGCGGTCGATCAGTTCGCGGCCGCGGGCGGAAGGCCTGGGCTCGACGCGGAGTGTCAGCGACTCGCCCTGGCGGCCGCAGCCGTCGAGCGCGGCACGGGCCACCCAGCCGGTCTCGACCGCGGAGTCACGCTCGACGCTCACGGCGGGCCGGGAGTCTCCGCACGCGGCCAGCGCGGCGACGGTCGGCAGCGCCCGAAACGTCGCCAGCCGCTCCGCATCGCTGGGAGGTTTCGAGAAGGGATCGTGACTCGGGGCCGGCAGCGCGGCGGGGCTCGACATGCCCAGAGCCTCGGCGAACCTCTCCTCCCGCACCGCGTCGATCCAGGCGCGGGCCGTCGCCTCCGCCCGCCGGCCCGCGATCCAGCGGTCGACCAATCCGCCCGCGATGGCCTGCGCCGTGAACCCGATGGCCAGGGCCAGTCCCGCCAGCGCCGCCAGCCGCCCCACCTTCCGGCCCTCCGCCCGGCGCAACTCGGCGAGCGCCGCCACGCTCACCACCACCGCGACCAGCGGCACCACCGCCGCCAGCGACGTGAAGAGCACGAGCGCCGAAGAGCAGCCGGCCAGCAGGGCTGCCACCGCCAGGCCGCTCACCGGCCGGTAGCTCACCATCTCGCCCGTGAACTGGTCGTCGGCCATCAGACGAAAGACTCCGGCGGCGCTCGCCGGCTTCCGCGGCTCACTGGGGCTGCACCCGCAGTTGCTCCTCTTTCTCGAGCGCACGCCGCCGGTCAGCGTACCGGAGGATGAAGTCGGCCTCGGGGTCGAAGGGGGCCGAAGGGCGGGCGAAGGGGCCGTTCATCGACGAGCCCCGCACCCAGGCGAGCCAGCGGCGGTCGGGAGCGAGCCCGAAGAACATCCGCGCCTCGGGCGTCGGCTGGATGAAGTCCCGCGGGATGGGCGCCGTGTGCAGCGCGGCGGCCGTGAAGCAGACCATCACCCAGGCCGTGAGCACGGCCACGATCGGTCCGGCCGCGAGCTCCACCGGCCTACGAAACTTCACCCGGGTCCGCGACAGGCGATCGGTGACCTCCCGGAAGACCAGGAGCAGCACGCAGAAGAGGCCCTGCAGCACCACGAAGTCGAGCAGGTACGTGTAGGAGACGAGGGCGGGCTCGATCCGGGCGACGACCCACGGATACCAGGCCATCGCCAGACTGGCGGCCAGGAGCACGTTGAGGAGCATGATCAGCCCGCTCCAGGGTCCTTCCCGCCAGATGGCGAACGCCACGGCCACGAAGACTCCCAGCAGGATGAGTGACAGCGTCATGGGGTTCTCTTCCCAGGCGGTGGCTGCCCGGTGCGACCGCGGGGGGCGGCCGCCCGGGGCTTGCCGACGGCGGCGACCGGCGGGCTTGACGGCGATGACGCCGAGCCGGTCAGCGCCCGATGCACCTCCTCGCGCGACGTGACGCCGGCCACGACCAGTTGCACCGATGCATCCCGCAGCGGCTGCATCCCCTCCTGCGCGGCGGCCTGGCGGAGCTGGTCCGGCTTGCCGGCGGCGGCGATCGCCCGCCGCAGCCCCGCCCCGCTGGCCAGCTCGAAGATGCCGGTGCGGCCCAGGAAGCCCGCGCCCTGACAGACTCGGCAGCCCTGCTCCGATGCCTTGTAGATGTGTGGCAGTTGCTCGGCGGTGAGTTTCAGCCAGGTCAGGAGCTGCGGCGGCGGGGGCGTCTCCTCGCGGCACTTCGGGCACAGTCGCCGGACCAGCCGCTGCGAGAGAGAGCCGAGCAGCGTGCCGGCCAGCTGCTTGGCCTCCACGCCGCAGCCAAGCACCCGCGTGATCGCCTCGACGGCGTCGGACGCCTTGAGGCTCACGATCACGAGCTTCCCCTCGGCCGCGAGCCGCACGAGTTCCACCACCAGTTCCTTGTCGCGGACATCCCGGGCGACGATCGCCGAGGGATACTCCCGCATCGCGTCGGCCAGGGCCGCCAGGGGCGTGACGCCGGTGCGGGCGTCGAAGCGAACGGGCTTGACGTTCTGGATCTCGCGGGACGGCTGGGCGGCATCCTCGACCGAAATGAAGTCGCGGAGCAGCCGGTCCGCCGATTCCACGACCAGATCGGTCGTGGTCGTGAGCCCCTCGCCCGGTGGCGACGACACGAGCACGAGCCCCCGCTCGGCGGCCAGGAGCGCGGCGAGGCTGGTCGCGATCGGCTCGGGGACGCCCAGGTCGGCGAGTCGCTTGTAGACCGTGCCCGCCGACTCGATCTGGATGACCAGTTGTCGGGCCGCGCCCTGGGAGCGAAGGGTGAGCCTCGCATTCCGCGGCTTGCCATCGACCTTGATCGCGAACCTGCCGGTCCCCTTGGCGGCGTTCGGTGGGAGCCCGCACAGCGCCAGCGTCGACGCGGCCACGGCCTCGCCGACGTCCCGGCTCGTGGGGGGAACCTCGACCCAGGCCTCCTTTTCGCGGCGGTTCCGCGGCGGCTGCCGCACCTTCGGCTTGCCCCACACGCCGTCGA
>JBJTAA010000210.1:0-14027 GCA_046090525.1 Planctomycetota bacterium | reverse complement strand
CGAAAACTCATTTTCATACCTCTGTTTCCGTGCCGATGCAAGAAATCGGTGGTCAGCGGCTTGATCGATCGTCGCCTGTGCTGATGCACGCAGCCCACGTAGCCACAGCCGTGGCGATGACGTGGCTATCGTCGCTCTGTCGCGAGAGGAACCGCGTAAGGAGCCGCCTTGGTATGGCGTCTCGATCACATCGCGAGAGAGGGGCTCGCCCTCCAGCGGATACCGCCCCCTCCTTGGCGGCCGGCAGAACGACCCGGTTCTCTGGCAGGCTCAGCGGGCGGTGTCACTTCCGGCTCCGATCGCCTCCAACTCCTGCAGCAGCCGGGTCGTCTCGGGCATCGTCACGCCATGGCGGTGGGCGCGCTCCAGGGGGATCCTGTAGATCGCCTCGAGCTCCATCGCTCTGCCGGCCTGGGCGTCGAGTTGCATGCTCGGGGCGTAGCTGGGCATGGCGGCCGTCCGGGCGAGGAAATCGTCGATCACCGACGGTGCCAGGGGTGCCCCATCGGCGTTCGCCGCCTTGATCACCTCCTGCATCACCGCCTCCAGTCGCCTGCGCAGGTCTGGATCCGCCATCACCTCCAGCGTGTGCTGGCCGCTCACCACGCAGAGTCCGGAGAAGGCGATGTTCCACACCAGCTTGCGCCAGCGGATCGTGGCCAGCGATTCGCTGCTGTCGACCGGGACTCCCGCCGCCGCCAGGTCCGCCGCCACGTCACGGCAGGCCTGCTCGCTCCCTGGGGTGCGGCGCAGGGGGGCGAGATGCACCAGACCATGGCCAAAGTGCCGGACCGTGGCAGGCGCCAGCCGCGAACAGGCCACATCACACACCCCCGCCAGCGCCTCGGTGCCGGGTGCCGCCTTCGCCGCCAGTTCCTCACCTCCCAGGCCATTCTGCAGCATCACGATCCAGCGCGGCGGCGTCTCCAACGGCGCCAAGAGGGTATCGAGGTCACGATTGGCCGTGGTCTTCAGCGCCACCAGCAGCCCATCCAGCGGGCCGAGGGCAGCCACACTGCCGCAGAGGTTTTCGGGGGGCACGGTCACATCGCCCCAGGAGGGCGACTGCACCCGCAGCCCGTGAGCCAGGCCGGCCTCCAGGTCACCGCGCAGGCAGAAGCGCACTGGATGGCCCGCCTGCCACAGCCGGCTGCCATAGAGCGATCCCACCGCTCCGGCGCCCAGCACTCCATAGCGATGCGATGACGTGACGGGGGTCGGCGGTCCTGGGAGCTGCTGCATGAGGTCGATCGTACCTACCTCCAGCCTGGCTGTCTGCGTTGGCGTTGCCAGTCGGATTCCCGGCTGGTGATGGTTGGCAACGGGAAAAGCATCCGTCTTTCGCGGGCCGTCTGTTCGTCGGCGCCCAGCCGGGATTCTCGCTCTCTGATTCCGGGCGGGTGCGGAGAGTCGTGCGGGAGCCGGCCGGGCCCGGATGAGTCCGGCCCGGTTGACTGGCTGAGCGACCGCGGTCGCTCAGCCCACGAACAGGCCGCGCTTGTTGCCCTGCGAGAACCCGGAGATTTGGGCGCCGGCCAGGCTCGCCTTCGTCGTCCACGTACCGCTGGCGAAGGCAAGCAGGCGGATCGACGGGCTCGTGCCCTCGCCCGAGGCAACCATCACCTGCCCGGCACGGGCCGCGACCCGCGTCCCCCCGGCGAAGGCCGGGCCCAGCGTGGTCGTCGAGACCAGCCCGCCCGTCTGTCCGTTGTAGATGCTCACCCTCGAGGTCTTGTCGAAGCCGACCACCACCTCGGCCTTGCCGTCACGATTCATGTCGGCAGCCGCCACGTAGACACCGCTGCCCGAGCCCAGCCTGCCGGGGGCGACGGTGAACGTGCTGAGCGCGGCGGGAGGCTGGAGATTCGGCTGCAGCAATTTGCCGCTGTAGATCCTCACGAGCGGTCTGCCACCGACGCCACTTCCGACCACCACGTCACCATAACCATCGCCGTCGACGTCGCCGCCGGCAACCCGTGCGGCCACCCGCGAGGCGGCGCCGAACGGCACGATCGGAGCGGCCATCATCGGCCTGCCGCGACGTCCGTCGTAGACGACCACCCGGCTCTGACGCGGGCCGTCCGAACCGACGATCACGTCGGCGAATCCGTCGGCGTTGACGTCGGCCGTCCCCACGAACACGCCGGGACGGGCGTTGGCGCCGGTCGCGCCCTGCACCCTCGGGAACATGCCCGCGACCTGCCAGATGACCGAGTTCGTCCGCCCATCCAGCACGATCACGGTGTCCTGCCCGCCGAGGCCCGCGCCGTAGACATAGTCCACGACGCCGTCGGCGTTGATGTCGCCCGTGGCCGTCCGCCACATGCCGTTGAAGCCCGGCAGCAACTGTCCCGGCGAGGTCCTTACGATCGGCGTGATCGGGGCGCCGGGATCGCGGAACTCCAGCACGGGCCGCGTGTTCACGCCCACGCCGGACACCGTGAAGATCGCCGGGTTGGTCGCCGAGGCGGCTTGGGCGACGGCCGGATAGGCGACCTGATAGACGTGGCTCGTCGGTCCCGGCGCGAGATCCTCCGTACGGAAGCGGGTCTGCATGTCGCCGGCTCCGGTGCCGTCCACGTAGGTCTGGAATTTTCCGCCGAGGGAGGCATCGGTCGCGAGGGCGTAGTTCACGAACAGGCCGGCCGACGGCACGTTGCCCGTCGCCGTCGTGGAGATCAGCGTCGTCCGTCCCGCCACCATGTCACGGACATAGACGCCGGTCGTGAACCGTGGGTTGTGCACCCCCAACGCCAGATTGTTGGAGGCGCTGCTGAACATCACGAACCGGCCATCGTCGCTGACCGTGTTGAGCACGTCCCGGGCCCCGGCGAGCGTTGCCGACTCGAGCGTGGCCTTGTTCCCGGACGCATTGGGCTTGCCGGTGGCGTCCACCGAGAAGGCCACCGACACGAGCTCGGTGGTGCCGGTCGCGTTCGCGCTCCAGTCGACCTTTCGGGCCCAGAGGTTGCTGAAGCCGCCAAGAATGAAGTTCAGGGGCAGCGGGGCCTGTGGCGGATTCGCCGTGTACGGATAGGGCGGGGTGAATCCGGGCAGATAGAAGTTGTTGGCGACGGTGCCGAACAGGAACGTCGAACCGTCACCCGACATGCCGCCGAAGCCGGCGATGCGGTTCGTGTTGGCTGATCCGTCGGGGGAGTTGATGAGCGCCGTCTGTCCGGTTGCCACGGTCGCTTCGATCGAGTCGAACCGGAAGCCGTAGATGTCGATCGGTCCGGCCTGATAGGTCGTCCAGTTGAGCCCGCCGTTGGCACCCACGATCGTGATCGGGGCGAGGTCGGCGGTCACGTTGGTCCAGCCCTGCACGAGGTTGCCGGCCGAGGAAGTGAAGGCGATCGTCCGGCCGTCGTTGCTGATCGCGTGATTCTGGGAATCCCAGAACTCCGTCGGCAGGGCGCCGCGGAACGGATTCGAGCCGCCCTGGAAAAAGTTCGGCTGGGCCGCCCCCGCGGCCGTAGCGGCGTTTCGCCAGTCGCGACTGACGAGGAGGTTCGTTCCGGAATCGACGTCGTTCGTGAAGACGTCCATCGAGAAGTCGGAGTCGGTGGTGCCGGCCACGATGGCAGCGCCCGTGCGCCGGGTGCTGTAGACCACGCGATTGCCGTTGCCGCTGAGCTGGGCGTAGAGCGGCTCGAACAGCTGCGCGTAGTCCTGGCCAACGATCGGGCCCTGGTAGTACCCCAGCGCCTCGGCGCCGGTGCTGGTGACGGTCACCGTCCGCGCGGCCCAGTCCGGAGTGGGGCCGCTGCCGTTGAAGCCGTCGGTGCTGGCCACGAAGTTGTCGAGCGTCCAGTAGCCCTGGGTGGTGTCGGACTGATCGAGGATGGCCGGATTGACGGTGTCGATCCAGCCGGCGGGAACCCAGCTGTCGTACAGCACCCGCTTCCCGTCGTCGGAGATTCCCTTGTTCGCCGTCAGCGACTCGACCGTGTCCCGAGGAAGAAATCCCCGGAAGTTGGGCTGCAAGAGAGGGAGATACTCCTGCGCGAACACGCCCGTGGCCATCGGCCGGCCGACGGTCGGTGTCGCGACGCCCGGCACGACGAGGTTTACGGCCTCCTGCTGCCCCTGGTCATTGAGCCGGCTGACGAGCGAGATGTTGTTGGCGGGATCACCTCCCGCCCGCCACACGAAGACATCCACCGTGCCACGCTGAAGGTTCTGCCAGTTCTGGGTCGTCGAGCCCGCCACCGGCGGGCGGAAGGTCGCCTGATCGTTCTCGAGCGGCACGTTCGCGTCGTACTCACTGGCTTGGATGATGGAGTCGAAGACCACGCTCTGGCCATCGCCGCTCAGATCGGCCGACAGCGGCTCGAACGCCGGCCACAGCCCGAGGCCGGGCCCGACGTAGCTGCCGCCCTGCAGGCCCGCATAGCCGACCGATTGGACCGTGCTGCCGGCACGGTGCGTCACGAGCCGGGTCTCACCGGTGGTGGTGTTGAGCCAGAACAGGTTGGGGTGGATCGACGGCACCGTCTGCTGGCCCGCGATGACGTTGGTGTCGGTGCTCGAGAAGAGCACGATGTCTCCCCTGTCGCTCACGTCCACGAGCGTGGCTCCGGCGGGAATCGGCAGCTCGCCGTAGGCCGGAAAGCCGTTCGCGGCGGCCCGCGCAGCCGCGAGATCGATCAGCGTGGCGGACAGGTTGATCCGCGGCTCCAACCGCTCACCCGGGGCCACGCGGCTTCGGCGGGCGACCCGACCGCGACGCGAGGTGCGGGAACCACTGCTGGTGAACAGGAACGAGAGGAGCGTTCTCATGACAACTTTCAACGGGGTCGAGGGCGGGGCGAAATGGCGTGCGAAACTCTTGGCAAAACGGTATTCGGGCGACGTCGGCCCGATTCAGGGAATCGAGAAGATGTCGGTCTGCCCGTTGGCGAGGAGGCCGTGGTACTCGTACCAAACCAGCTCGCGCCGCGACGGCCGCGGCATGTCCCGCGACCGGACGTCGATCAAGCGGTCCGAGGGGCGATTGTCCCAGTAGCCGCGAATGTCCACCTGCGTGCCGGGCTCGAGCGTCAGCGTGACCGGAAACCCATCCGGCTCGAAGTCGAAGATCTCGCGATCGCGGACCTCGCTGTCGGTCATGTCCACCCAGAGCGACCGGCTGATCCAGAGCGTGCTGGCGGTCAGGTTGAGGCCGTCCTCGATCGGATTGAACACCCGCACGCTCTCCATGGCGATGCTCGCCATCGTCAGGTCGAAGCCGTCGTCGCCGGAGTGTTCGATGTCCACCCCGCGCACCCGCCATTCCTCGAACACGGCCCCGATCACGGATACGCCGTCGATGTCGTCGCGGAGCGATCCGTCTCCGTCGCCTCCCACGGGATCCGTCCGGCCCAGGTATCGCGTGACGATGCTGTCGGCCACGAACGACGAGGTCCCAGACCGCAGCTTCCAGGACGAGACGTTGTCCTTCGTGGCGGCTCGGGTCCCGCCCAGAAAGAAGATGCCGCCATTGTCGGCGACCGTCGCCCGCGCGTTGGTCGTCTCGTCGGCGGCCCAAAACGTCACGGTCTGGGCCCGCAGCGACGAGCCCGGATCGAAGATCAGCGCGCAGGCCGTGAGCAGCATCCCTCGATGCCTGCCGTTGCGAATCCGCACTTCGACGCCGTCCTCGATGGTCAGCGTGACACCCGTCCGCACGTGCACTTCGGCCGTGATCACGTAGGTGTTTCCCGCCCGGAGGGTCGTGTCCACCGTGATGTCGTCCCGCACCTCGTAGAGGTTGGCCGCGACGGGCACGATCGCGGGGGGCGGCACGATCTGCACGCTGACAACCGGCGCTACGCTCGCGACCACCGGCGGTGTGACAGTGGCGACTGCGGTGGGTGCGGGCGGGAGCGGTGACGTCACCGCGGGGGGCCGCAGCACGACTCCCACGGTCACTGCGGCGGGCCTGGGGCCGGCGTTCCCCAATGCTCGCAGGGCGGCTGGTCGACTGCCCGCCGGCACGGCTCCGACGGAGAAGACGAGCGTCAGCGGGGTGGAGACCCCGCGGCTCGGTGTCTCCACCCTGGTTGACACCGCGTACCACCCTGTGGGCGGCGCCGTGCCCGCTGCCTTCCCGGCGACGGCGATCACCGCGGACACCCGGTTCGTCGCTGCCGCCGCGAGCGGCACCGACCTGCCACCGCCGGCCGGTGGCTGGCCGGCGGAAAACGTCGCCTGCTGTTCGCCCAGCGTCAGGGTGAGGCGGGCGGCCGCCGCGGCCGGCTTGAACGCGGCCGCTCCCCTTCCGCTCCAGTATCGGAGGCCATCGGTTGCCCGCAGGTTGAGGTTCGGCTGATCGGCCAGCGCGGGCACGACCACGTTGAACGACGTGGACCAGGTGCGATGCTGCCTGGCGAAGGCGGCCACCATGGCCGCCGACGAGGTCGTGAGCGCCGTGATGGATTCCAAGCCCGTCGTGACGGTTGCCGACACGGCGACAGGCGAGTCAGGAAGCGACGGTGCGGGCCCGGTGGTCGGCATCACCGTGACCGCCAGGTTGATCCGCGACTCTAGTCGCTCGACCGCGATGGGCCCGGTGCGGCGGGATGCGCGGCAGGCGGATCGCGACCGTCGTTTTCCGCCCCGAGAGGCCATGTGGGTTCCGCCGCGAGAGACCGCCGCCTGGCAGCAGCCTCCGCCTCTGCGGCGGTGCAGGATCTGGGGCCGCTCTGCTTTAAAACGCTACCTCGCGTTGCGACCCTGTCAAGAAAAATGCCTCCTCAACAGAATCCGCGGGTGAACGCGGGCTCCGGTAACCCGCCGAGCAGATGAAAGACGACGATTTCGATCGCGGTGGCTCCGGCAAAGGAGCTGACTGAGAGACCGCATTGTTACCGCACGACGCCGCAGGATGCTTCTTTCTCTCTATGGCCCGCCCGGCAGGACGGCGCTTCCAGGCGGCCGAGCGCCGCTGCATGCCGGCGCCGCCGCGAAGCGGCGGCCCGCCAGATGTGGAGGTGATGCGCCGGCGCCTCCTCGGCCACGCCTCAGCCAGCGGACAGGGGCGATCCTTTGGCAGCGCAACCCTGGTGATAGAAACTGGACCCATCAGTGGGGGCAGGTCAGGTGTCGAGTTTCCACTCGGCTGCCGTCCAGAGCCAGCAGCCTTTGTATTGCGGGAGCGGTCGCCGGTCGATGTCGCAGGGCCGGAGCGTTCTCGCCTCGCACGGCCGACACCCGCAGAGCCTCGCGAAGAGGATCAGGTCGGCCACTACGTGGGGCAGATGCGGGAGCGTGGCGTTGACCGTCTCGTCGGCCACGGGCGTCTTCTTGTTTCCCTCGGGAGCTCTGGTCTGCAGCTTGACGAGTGGCGGCACCGCGCGGAGCGAGTCCGCGTGCTGGGGGCTGACCACCTCCATCAGCACGCCAAACTTGAAGAAGGCCCTGATCTCGCTCACGACGTCGTTGATCCCCTGGCGGGTTCTCGGTCGCGACTTCGGCTTCTTGTCCGGATCCTTGGGCCGGCTGACGACCGGGGTCCGTTCAAGCTTCGACTGGACGGCCAGCAGTGACCGCGTGCCAAACTGCGAGACGGGCAGGCTCCAGAAGTCCTCCAGCGCGTTGATCCCCTGCCGTGCCCGGTAGTAGCAGCTGGTCCTGTCCTTGCCTCGCCCGCACTTGTTCTTCTCGATGTGATCGATCCAAAGCAGTGCGAGTTCGTGGATCGTGATCCCGGTCGGATCGGCACCGACAGCAGGGGCGGGCGGCGCGGCATCGATCGCGACCGGCTCACGGGCAGCGGCCTCGCTCGCCGACGTGGGCGGCAGAGCGGGCGGATCCGGTTGCTCCGCGTCGCGATCCCGTGCGCCGCCGAGCGTTGATGCGGCGGCCCGACGACCGCAGAGGATCTCGCCGATGATGCGGTCTCGCTCGGCATACGCTTCCGGACTGCCGAAGGCGCCGCAATAGTATTCCCGGCCCTTGAATCGGAAGCGGGCCCGACCCTTGTGGCGCCGCAACTCCGGCGGCGAGTTCTTCTTCCTGCGACCCATGGCTCCGTGCCTCCTGAAGCTGAAATCGGGGAACCGGGGATTCCCCGATTTCCTTTCCCCGTTTGCGATGCTTCCACGAAGGCACTGCCGACCGTCGGCAGGTAGCAAATCGACCTGAAAAACAGTCTCCTTCCAAAAGTCGGGGCGACACGATTCGAACGTGCGACCTCTACGTCCCGAACGTAGCGCTCTAGCCAGGCTGAGCTACGCCCCGAGCGGTGCGGCCTACGCCAGGCGAACTGGCTGCATACCGCACGCGGGATGTGATGCCAAAAGATTACCCGCTCGCGGAACGGCGGGCAACGGCAGCCGGTTTCGGCCGCCGGCCACCGGCCTACTCCACCGTCACGCTCTTGGCCAGATTCCGGGGCTGGTCCACGTCGCAGCCGCGGTTCACGGCGATGTGGTAGGCGAGCAGCTGCAGGGGAATCACCGCGAGGAGCGGCGAAAGGGCGTCGAGCGTGGCCGGAATCTCGATCACGAACTCCGCCAGCCGCTTGACCTCGTCCTGCCCGGGCGTGGTGACCGCGATCACGCGGCCCTGCCGCGCCTTCACCTCCTCGATGTTGGCCAGCATCTTGTCGCTCGTGTGGGCCGCGGCCGCGATCACCACCACCGGCATCAGGCGGTCGATCAACGCGATCGGCCCATGCTTCATCTCGGCGGCCGGATAGCCCTCGGCGTGGATGTAGGAGATTTCCTTGAGCTTGAGGGCCCCTTCCAGCGCCACCGGGAAGCCGAACGAGCGGCCGAGATAGAGGAAGTTCGGGGCGTAGGTGAAGCGGTCGGCCAGCGTCTTGATGGCCGACTCCTGGGCCAAGATGGCAGCGATCTTGTCGGGGATCGCGGCCAGTTCGGCGGCCAGGGCCGCCGCCCGCTCCCGGTCGATCGTGCCCCGCCGATGCGCGAGGGAAAGGGCCACGAGCACGAGCGCGGTGACCTGCGCCGTGAACGCCTTCGTCGAGGCGACGCCGATCTCCGGCCCGGCATGGGTGTAGACGCCGGCGTCGGTCTCGCGGGCGAGCGTGGAGCCCACGACGTTGCAGATGCCGAGCGCCATCGCGCCGCGGGCCTTCGCCTCGCGGAGGGCCGCGATCGTGTCGGCCGTCTCGCCGCTCTGCGAGATCGCCAGGAGCACGTCGTCCGTGCCCAACAGCGGCTCGCGGTAGCGGAACTCCGAGGCATACTCCACCTCGACCGGCAGCCTGGCGAGGTGCTCGATCAGGTACTCGCCCACCAGCGCCGAGTGCCAGCTCGTGCCGCAGGCGGCGATCGTGAGCCGCGGAGCCCGGGCGATCCGGTCGAGCATGTCCGAGAGCCCGCCGAGCTGCACGCAGCCGCCGGGCAGGAGCCGGCCCCGGAGGCAGTCGGCGATCGCCCGCGGCTGCTCGTGGATTTCCTTGAGCATGAAGTGCGGGTAGCCCCCCTTCTCGATCGCGTCGAGGGACAGGGCCAGCTCGTGCACCTCCTTCGTGAGCGGCACGTCGTCGATCGTGCGGACGTCGCAGGTGCCCGGCCCGACCACGGCCAGCTCGCCGTCGTCGAGGTAGACGACCTTGTTGGTGTATTCCACGATCGGCGTCGCGTCGGAGGCCACGAACGATTCGCCCGCCCCGAGGCCCACGAGCAGGGGGGAGCCGCGGCGGGCCACGTACAGCCGCTCGGGCTCCGCGGCGTTCACGATCGCCAGGCCGTAGGTGCCGGCCACCTGCTTGAGCGCCAGCCGGATCGCGGCCTCGAAGGGGATCCCGGGGCTGGCCTCGAGGATCGCCTCGATCAGCTGCACCACCACCTCCGAATCGGTCTGGCTGCGGAACGAGCGGCCCTTCGCGGCGAGCGTCTGCTTGAGGGCGGCGTAGTTCTCGATGATCCCGTTGTGGACCAGGGCGATCGTCCCCGACTGGCTGACGTGGGGATGGGCGTTGGTGTCGTCCGGCGGGCCATGGGTGGCCCAGCGGGTGTGGCCGATGCCGAGCGGTCCCGTGGGCGGGTCGGCGGCGATCCGGCTCTCGAGGTCGCGGACCTTGCCAGCGCACTTGGCCACGTGCAGGCCGCCATTGAGGACAGCGATGCCGGCGGAGTCGTAGCCGCGGTATTCCAACCGCGCGAGTCCCTTGAGCAGGATTTGCCGGCAGTCACGCGAACCGACGTATCCGACGATGCCGCACATTCCGTTGCGTCTCCTCTCCGGGGTCTCCTGCCGTACGTATAGTCTAGGGGAAATCGCCGGACGCCGAGCCATGAAACATCCCTCGCTCATCCTGTTCGAAGATGCGGCGGCGGTGCACCTCCAGCCGCTCACGCTCACGCGGCCGGTGCATGACCTGCGGGTCGGCCTGCTGACCGTGCGCGAACGGTGGGAACTTGCGCTCGCCCGCCGCGGCACGGGGCTGCTGCGGCCGCACCTGCGGGGCCTCTTCGCGCCGCCGCCCCGCCGCCCGGGGCCGGCGGTCTGGATCAACGCCCGCTACCTGCCGACGCCGGGGCTCGTCGCGGCGGTGGGCCGCGGCGGCTTCGGGCAACTTCGCTTTGGCGACGACCTCGTGGCCGCGGAGGCGACGGCCGCCGAGTCGGCCCGCTGGCTGGCGACCGGCACGCCGGAGCTCAAGGGCCGGGGCCGTCGCATGGCCGGCGAGCCCGTGCGGCTCGCTCATCCCTGGGACATCCCCCGGCTCGCGGCGGCCGCGATCACGGCCGAGGCGGCAGCCCTCGCCTGGCCGGGCGGCCGGGGGCCCCGCTGCAGCCCCGCCGCCCTCGTCGATCGGCCCGACCGGCTCTTCATGCATCCCGACGCGGTCGTCGAGCCGGGCGCGATCCTCGTGGTCGAGGAGGGGCCGATCGTGCTCGACCAGGGCGCACGCGTGATGGCCGGGGCGATGCTCCGCGGGCCGGTCGCCGTCGGGCGTGACGCGACCGTGCGGATGGGGGCCCGGATCTACGCCGGCACCGTGATCGGCCCGCACTGCAAGGTGGGGGGCGAGGTCGCGGCGACGGTGTTCCACTCCTACTCCAACAAGGCCCACGAGGGCTACGTGGGCAACTCCGTCTTCGGGCAATGGGTGAATCTCGGCGCCGACACCACCGCCTCGAACCTGAAGATGACCTACGGCACGGTCAAGCTGCTCGACTGGCCCACCGGCGTGGAGGTCGACACGGGCGAGCAGTTCGTGGGCGCGATCATGGGCGACCATTGCAAGACCGGCATCAATACGATGCTCAACACTGGCACCGTGTGCGGCGTCTCGTCGATCATCGTGGGGGCCGGCTTCCCGGCCCGGGCGATCCAGTCGTTCAAGTGGGTGCAGCCCTGGGCGATCACCGACTACCGGCTCGACAAGGCACTGCTCGACATGGAGCGAATGATGGCCCGCCGCGGCGTCGCCCTCACGCCCGCCTACCGCCAGATGATGACGGCGATCTACGAGCTGGGGCGCGGGTAGGGGCGAGCGGATTCCACGGGCAAGATGCCCGTGGCCACGGTGGGAGGCGTTCCATCCGGCGAATCACGGGCCAGTTCGGGGTTGCCCATGCCAATCGAGACGGCCTCGATAGCGAGCGAGGCCAGGATGCCGGGAGCGAACTGGCACGGAGCGACCGGAGGCCCGGAGGGCCGCAGCGAGCGTCCGGCGAGATGGCATGGGCAACCCCGAGCTCGCGTGATCCGGTCACGGCGTGACCGGACTCCTGGGGGTCACTCGGCCGCCGAGACGCAGACGAGCTCGCGGTCGTTGCGGGCGTAGATGCACCGGTTCGCGAAGGCCGGGTGGCTCCAGACCACCTCGCGGCCGAAGCACTCGTTCGTCGGGTCGAGGAGGTGCATCCGGCCGAGCTCCTCGTACTTCTCCGGCGTGAGCCGCGCGAGGATCAGGTCGCCCGTCTCGGAGAAGATCCAGGTCCGCCCGGCGTCGTCGGGCGGGTCCTGCCGCACGAGGAACGCCGTGCCGTGCTTGCTTCGCCGCTCGCCGCCCGTGGTGGGCTCGAGCGTCTCCCAGAGCCGCTCGCCCGTGGCTAGATCCACGGCCGTGAGCATGCCCGTCTCGCAGTCGCAGCCGTAGAGCGTCTCGCCCACGATGAAGGGCGTGCTGTTGGCACAGTAGAGGGCGGTCTTGGGCTCGCCCCGCCAGACGACGCTCGCCCCGGAGCCGTCGGCCGCCAGCCGATAGAGCGCCCCCACGCGGCCGATGCCGCCGGCGTAGAGCACGCGACCGGCGGGCGTGTCGGCCACCTGCGGGGCCATCAGCGACATGCCATACATCGGCTTGAGCGGCTGCGACCAGAGCACGCGGCCGGTAGCCGGTTCGAGGGCATTGAGCTTGTCGGCGTCCCAGATCACGAGCTGCCGTGAGCCGGCGACCTCGATGATGGTCGGCGGACAGTAGCCGCTCTCGCTCGCCGTGACCGCCCGCCAGCGCTCGGCGCCGGTGACCTTGTCGAAGGCAACGGCCACGCTCCCCGGGCCGCCCACGAGGCAGATGAGCAGATCGCCCTCCACGAGCGGATGCCCGCAGAAGCCCCAGATCGGCGTGGGGGCGGCGTAGTCGCGCGCGAAGTCCTTGGCCCACAGGACGCGGCCCGTCTCGGCGTCGAGGCAGGTGAGGTTGCCCTCCGCGCCGAGCGCGTAGACCTTGCCGTCGGCCACCGTCGGCGTGCACCGCGGGCCCGAGGCGTAGGAGATCGCGTACGGGCGGTCGTATTCGTGCTTCCAGAGGAGCTGGCCGGTGGCGGCGTCGAGGCAGAGCACCCGCTCCCGGCCGGTGAGCTCCGTGCGATCGTTGGGGCTGTTGGCGAGCTCGCCTTCCGGCCGGTCGTAATCCATCAGATAGACGCGGCCCTGTGCGACGGCCGGCCCCGAGTAGCCACCCTTCACGGGCACCCGCCACTTCACCGTCAGGCCGCCGGCCGGCAGCGACTCCACGAGGCCCTGCTCCCGCCAGACGCCATCCCGGCGCGGCCCCATCCACTGTGGCCAGTCGTCCGCCCGCGGGGCCGAGCCCCAGGCCACGACCAGCGCGGCGAGCAGCAGGGGGGCGGGAACGGTGCGGGCATGGGAACGGGAGTTCATGGGCGTTCGCCTCGTGTCAGGATGCTGCGGCCGAGAGTTGCGGGAGGTCCCTGCCCACGTCGATGCCGTCGGGCCGCCAGTCGATCACCTCCATCTCGGCGGTGCGGCGTCCCTTGAACTCGTTGATCTTCGGCTTGAAGGCGACATGGAAGGGCACGCCGGGCGCCGGCAGGTGCGGCAGCCACTCGGCACCGCCGAAGGCCACGCCGCGAATCGTCGCGCCATGCTGCCCGAGCCGCATCGAGATGTGCCGCCCGCCCCCGCCGATCGTCCGTGGCGGCTCGGCGAGCGCGACGCCCGAGGCACAGAGCACGGGCCGGCGGTTGCCCTGGCCGAACGGCGCGAGCTGCTCGATCTGCTCGACCGCGTGGAGCGAGAGCCCAGCGAGCGTCGTCTCGCCGTCGAGCGTGAGCTGGGCCCGGCGGAGCTCCGGCGGCATGCGGGCCGTCACCTCCGCCACGAACGCCGCACGAAACCCGGCGATCCGGTCCTCCTCCACCCGCAGCCCGGCGGCCGCCGCGTGGCCGCCGCAGGTGACGAGCAGATCGCGGCAGGCGATGAGTGCGGCATGGACGTCGAAGCCCGGCACGCTTCGTACGCTGCCGGACGCGACGACTCCCGCATGAGCCCCCTGGGCGATCACCACGACCGGCCGATGGAACCGTTCGGCCAGTCGTCCGGCCACGATCCCCACGATCCCGGCGTTCCAGCCGCGGTCGGCCAACACGAGCGCCGCGTCGGCCTCCGGGTCGAACTGCTCGAGGGCCTGCTTCGTGGCGGCCAGCAGGATGCTCCGCTCGTCGGTCTCGCGACGCGCATTGAGCTCGTGGATGTACGAGGCGAGGCTCTCGGCCCGGGCCGCGTCGGCGGTGGTCAACAACTCGATGCCCTTGGCAGCCTCGCCGAAACGGCCGGCGGCGTTCAGCCGCGGGGCCAGCCGGAAGGCGACGTCCTCG
>JBJTAA010000209.1:0-3349 GCA_046090525.1 Planctomycetota bacterium | reverse complement strand
CACCGGCACGTCGATGTCCTTGGGGGCGCTGGCCGTCGCGGTGTCTGCGGCGGTTTTTTCCCGTCTGGCCCGCTCCTCATCGGCGGCCTTGAAGGCCCCTTCCGCAGTCGCGAGGGCGTTCCTGGCGGCATCCCGTGCGGCCACCATCTCAGGCGTCGGCTGCCCGCCGCCGGCCTGGACGTCGGCCACCTGCTTTTCCGCTGCGGCGAGGGCCTGCTTCGCGGCCTCCACCTTCGCCGACCGCTCCTTGGCGAGCGCGGCGATCCTCTCCGCATCGGCCTTGGCTCGGGCCGCCGCCTGCGGATTGCGGGAGAAGGAGAGCTTGGCCACGCCCTGCAGGGCCACCGTGTAGGTGCCGGGGGGGAGCTTGGGATCGATGTCGACGGCGACCTCGCCTGAAGAGGCCTGCGGCGGCATCGGCTGGCCGGCCGGCTGCCCCTCCGGAGGCTTCACCTCGGCGATCTTGACCTCGGGAACTTTCAGCTCCGCGGGCAGCTTCATCTCCGGCGGATAGGCCACCGGCACCAGTGACAGCGGTCCTTTGGACCCTGCTCGATGCACGACATCGATCGGAATCGCGAGTTTCCCGCCCCGCGCCGTCTCCCAGGTCTTCGACTCCTTGGGACGCACCGTCACCGGAGCGGCGTCGGCGGTGACGGCCACCCGGATCGCATCACTGCGGCGCACCGTATGCGGCTGACGCTGCTGGTTGTCCACATTCCAGCGGAGCGTGGCCGGCCACGCGTTTCGGACGAGCTCCGCACCGCCCTCCTTCGAGCGGCCGACGAGCCGGAAGGTTTTCTCGATCGGCTTGGCGTCGTCGGAGGCCTGCAGCACCACCACGCCCCGCCGTGCCTTCGCCGCGATAACGACCGGCACCGCCGTCACCCCGGCGGGCAGATCCTCCGCCGTCACGGTCACATCCCCGGAAAAGCCATCCTGGCGCAGGACGAGCAGGTCGATCGCCACGGTGCCGCCCGCGGGCAGGGAGGTGGACCCGATGAGCATCTTGTTGGCGTCCGCCCGATCGGGCCTGGCCACCATCGCAAGAAGGTCGAACCCCGGCCGAGGCTGTCGGATCTCGAGCACATATCCCGCCGCCGGATCGGCCACCGAATCGACCGACTGTTCCCGCACGAGCACCCGGTACGTTCCGTCGGCAGGGGCCTTGAACCGCAGGATCGGGTCGAGTGTCGGCTGATCGACCGCCATGCCCTGGAACTCCTTCGGTCCGTCGTCGGCAAAGGCCACCTCCTTCACCTGCGGCTTCCCCTCGGCATCCACGGCCACGCTCTCGAGGAGGATCGAGGCATCCGTGGCGGCGCCGATCCGGCGCGAGAACAATTCGAATACCATCTCCTCGCCCGCTTTCGCTTCGAAGGAAAACCAGTCGCGATCGCCACGCGGGTGGAACCGTCCGGCCACCGCCACGGGCCGCACGACGGCTTGCGGTGCCGCAGCGCCATCGTTGGGCTCCTGCTCCTGCACGACGGGCAGATCGACCTCCAGCACGGTCGGCTGCTGGGTCGCGGCGTCGAACACGCCCCCTCGCACCGTGCCCAGGTCGGCCGAACCGTCCCACGGGGAGAGCAGCCGCCACGCAGGCAGGATCGCCACGCCGAACAACAGGTCGCTGGGGCTCACCTGGACCGGCTTCTGCTCGAGTCCGTCGGCGGCAGGCATCGGCTGCGCCCCCTCGCCGAGGCCGCGGCCGGTGACCGTGAAGGTGGCCGGCTCTCCGGCCTTTGCCGCCGGCGGGAAGATCGCCACCACGACCGGGCCGGTCGAGACCCCGAGCCGATAGAAGAAGCCGTCGCCGCCCCCGGCGAAGCGGTCGTGCACCCGGATCACATGCCGGCCCGGGCGGGCGGGGGTGAAGTCGATCGTGGGGTCCCCGGCGATGCTCTCGGCCGCGACCTCCACCTTCCGACCCTCCGCGTCGAACACGGCGATCTCCGGCGTGATCCGAGAGTCGATCCGGCGGGCCCAGATCTCGGCATGCACCCGCTGCCCGGCGAGGCACTCGATGGCGTAATGATCGGCCGCGCCGGCATCGACGCGGGCGTTCACCGAGGCCTCGAGCGGGATGCCAAGCGCCTTCTCGGCCGAGTCGATCGGGCCCGACTTGCGGAATTCAGGGGCCCGCCCCACCACGAAGCCGCGCGGGCTGCTCACCCCGTAGCGGCATACGACCGCAGCGTCGTAGAGGCCTGCCGGCACGTCGGCCGCGATCGTGACGACCATGCGTCCGGGCACGGGGCGAGGCTCCGGATCGAATTCCGTGGGTTGGGTCATCACCGGCTTGGCGGTGATGCCGGGGTGCGAGAAGCTCAGGGCGGACGCTTCGTCGAGGTCGCTTCCCGTGATCGTCACCTCGACGGAACTGCCCCGCAATCCGCCCGGGGGATCGATCGCCGTGAGCCGGGGCTCCGGAAACTCCGCCCGGGCGAGCCCCGAGCCCACGAACGACTGGGCGACGAGTGCCACGCCGCAGAACAGCGCGAGAGGCAGCCCGGCCGAGCGGGCCGTACGGGTTCGAATCCTGGCCATGAATCGATCCTCCATCAGTGGTTGAAGAGGAATTCCTTGGTGTTCAAAAGCGACCAGACCACGTCTTCCCAGGCCTCCTTGGCCTTGTCGGCCCGGGCTGCGACGTAGCGCTCGATCTCGGCCGCCTCTTCGGGTCGGGCCGGACGCGAGACCGCCACCCGGTAGAGCTCGTCGATCTTCTCCCCGATCGGCCGGGCCTGATCGCCGGCCAGGGCCGTCGCGCGACCACCGCCGAGCTTGCCGAGGATGTCGGCCGAGTTGATCAGGTGCAGGCTCTGGGCGAGGTTGGCCTCCGAGCCCCGCTCGCATTCGCAGGCGCTGTCGCTGTTGGGCCGGCCGAACACCGTCAGGAAGTAGTTGTTGAAACTGGTGTCCGGCAGTTCCACCGCCCGCGTGCCCGGCAGCACGCCGCCGAAGCCCGTGCGGCTGACCGTCAGGCCGTCGATCGCGTCGAGGGCCACCTCCGCCGGCAGCCTCCGCGCGAAGAATCGAGAGAAGCTCTGCCGATCCTCCGCATTGAACTCGTTGGGCTCCGCCGAGAGCTGGTAGGTGGTCGAGCGGCAGATCGTGCGGATCAGCCCCTTCAGGTCGTGGCCGCTCTCCACGAACGACTTCGCGAGCGCGTCGAGCAGCGCCGGATTGGTCGCGGGATTGGTCAGCCGCATGTCGTCCTCCGGCTCGACCAATCCGATGGAAAAGAAGTGCTTCCAGTAGCGGTTCACCAGCGAGCGGGCGAAGAAGGGATTGTCGGGGGCGACCAGCCAGTCAGCCAGAAGCCGGCGTGGGTCGGTGTCGACCG
>JBJTAA010000208.1:0-6715 GCA_046090525.1 Planctomycetota bacterium | reverse complement strand
AGCCCCTATGGCGTCTGGGGTGCGCTCGGCAGCCGTTCCGGCGGCGAGGTGGTCGCCATTCCTGGATCCTGAACGCGATTGGTGCGGCATGGAACACGATCCCATCGCCCCCTCGCCTTCCGCGCCGCCGGTCGACCTCGAGTCGACCGCCCGCAGGGGTGATTCGCGGACGAACGACGACTCGCTCCTCTCGGGTGCGACCGACGACTTCGGCCTCGCGCGGGTGCCCGCGGCCGGCGATCCGCTGCTCGGGGCCGAAGTCGGGGGCGTGCGGATCGTGCGGTTCATCGGCGAGGGGGGCATGGGCCGCGTCTACGAGGGCTGGCAGGCGCGTCCGGCCCGCCGGGTGGCCGTGAAGTTCGTCCGGCCCGAGGCGGTGTCGGCGCGGAGTGCCCGCCGGTTCGACCGCGAGGCCGACGTGCTGGCGTCGCTCGATCATCCCGGGATCGCCCGGGTGCACGCCGCCGGGATCCACGACCCCGGCACCGTCGGCTCCCTCCCCTACATGATCCTGGAGTTCGTCGCCGATGGTCGGCCGATCACCGAGTGGTGCCGGGATCGCCAGCTCGACGACCGCTCACGGGTCGACCTTCTGCTCCAGGTCTGTGATGCCGTGGCCCATGCCCACGAGCGGGGCGTGGTGCACCGTGACCTCAAGCCGGGCAACGTGCTGGTCGATGCCGCCGGTCGTCCGAAGGTGCTCGACTTCGGCGTGGCGGCATGGCTCGATCCGGCCATGGCCACGATCTCCATCCCGGGCGGCGTGGTCGGCACACCGGCCTACATGAGCCCGGAGCAGCGCGAGGGGCGGCCCGTCGATGGCCGAGCCGACGTCTATTCCCTCGGAGTGCTCGCCGCGGAACTGCTCACCGGCGAGTCACCCGCCAGGGCCCAGGCGGCCGTGGCGGCTCGCCGCGACCGGCTGGCCAGGACGCTGCAGCGCTGCCTCGAGATCGACGCCGAGCGGCGGTATCCCTCGGTGCAGGCGCTCGCCGTGGATCTGGCCCGCAGCCTCCGCGCCTCGGCGGTGCCGCGGCGGCTCCTACTCTGGCTGCTGTTGGTCGCCGAGATCGTGGTGGTCGTGCTCCTGCTGCGTGGCCGATCCGCGCCGCCCGTGTCGGAGCCGGTGCTCGGCCCGCCGACCGCCGGATCGACCGCACCTGCCCCCGGCCCGTGACGGCCGGCACGAGGCGGCTGCGAATCGCCGCCACCAGCCAGATGCATGATCACTGCTGCTGGGTGTTGGCCTGGGCCCAGATGCCCAGCTGCTGGGCCTGGGCCGCTGCCTGCGCCGCGGCGAGTGCCGGGTCGGTCGCCGCTGCGTCACACGCGGCGTTGCCCGTGGCCACCATCTGGCGGCCGACGTCGTTGCCGTCCACCGACAGCCTGGCGATCCAGGTGCCCGAACCATCGCGGCCCTGGTCCGCGACCTCGACCACGCGGCCGAACACCAGGTTGGCGAGCGCCTCGCGGGACGTGCGGCCGTAGGGGGCGCTGCCCTCCGGCGCGTCGACGCCCGCGAGGTGAACCTTCTGCTGCAGGCCGTTCTCGTCGAGGCACGTGACGGTATCACCGTCATACACGCCCACCACCCGCCAGAGGTGCGTGCTTGCGGGGGTGGCCGGCGGTGGTGCCAGCGGCTGGATCGCAACGGGCGGGGGCGGGGGCGGGGCGGCGGGTTGCGCCGGCGCCGGTGCGGCCGGCGGTGAAGCGACCGCCTGCGGCTGAGGCATGGCCGCTGCCTGGGGCTCGGCCGGCACCCATTGCGTGGGTGGCGGCGGGAGCGGTGGCTGGGGCGGTGGGCCCGCCGGTGGCGGCCCAGCCCAGGCTTCGGTCTCCCCGTCGGGCCGCGTCGGCAGCGGGCCGGGGGGCACGAGTTCGGTTCCCTGCAGCGCCCGCGCGTCGCCCGGGAAGCGGTAGACCGAGCGGTACTGCGAGACGCCGCCCGGCGGCAGCGTGGTGGTCACGGGTGGCGCACCCGTGGTCGCGTAGTTCCAGCCGCTGGCGCCGGGAGCGGTCATGGTGGGCGATGGCTGGCCGCCCCACCACCCGCGGCGATTGACCTGGGGCATCGCCGGCACCGGCGGACCGGACTGATACGTGAAGACATAGGTCGGTTCGAAGTACATCGTCAGCGGCTGACCGTCGGGACCGATGCCCTGATAGGGGATGGCCTGTGGCTGCCAGCCGGGCGGGATCGCGCCCCCCTGGATGACGGCTTGCGGCAAGGCTTGTGCCTGCCAGTAGGCCGGGGCCGGCGGCGGGCCGGCGGGGGCCGCTGGCGTGTCGGGCGGCTTGGCTGCCGCATCCTCCGCCACCGCGCCGCAGGGCCAGCACAGGCCGGCGCACGCCACGCCCACGGCGGTCGTGACGAACAGCCAGCCCGATCTCCGGTGATCCTGATCTCGCCTCACTCGTCCGCTCCCGTCGCGGTTCGTCTGCCCGGGCGGAAATCCATAGCCGACAGTCGCTCCCGGAGGCGAGATCGATCGCCCTCCGGGCCGCGGTTCCAGTCCACGTCCGGGGGCCGCTTGTGCGATCGGCAGATCGGCCCGCAGGGTTTCGCTTTGCCGCCCGGGTCGCCCCATCCCTTGCCGCCCCGGCGCAGGCTGGGTGAACTGGGCGACATGCGAAGTGCGCGTGGGAGTTCTGCGACCGGCGACGCGGTCCCCGGTCCCTTCATCAGGGCAGTCATGCTGGCCGTGGCCGTGACGGCGGCGGGCGGGGCGAACGCGGGCGAACCCGTGGCCGTCGACCCCCTCGCGGCCGTCGCCAGGCGGGCCGGCCTGCGGGTGTTGGAGGGCCGGCACCTCGTGCTCGCCACCGACCGGCCGGTCCGCGAAGGCGACGGCGTCGCCGAACTGCCGGCCGTCTTCGACGAGGCGTTTGTCGCCTGGTGTGACCATTACGGCCTGAAGGCGGCCGACCATGCGGACTGGCGGTGCTTCGGCTGCCTCGTGGTCGATCCCGAGCGGTTCCGTGCCGCCGGCCTGCTGCCGGGATCGGTGCCGCCCTTCGAGAACGGTTTCTGCGACGCCAACCGCTTCTGGCTCCGCGACCAGTCGAACCCCGCCTACCGGCGGCATCTGTCGCTCCACGAGGGCGTGCACGCCTTCACCCTCACGCTCCGCGGGCTGGCCACCCCCGTCTGGTACAACGAGGGGATCGCCGAGTATCTCGCCACCCATCGGCTCGAAGCCGACTCGGCCGGCCTCCGGCGATTCGTGTGGACGCCGATCCCCGCCCGGCCCGGCGACGTCGAACAGCTCGGCCGGATCGAAAAGCTCCACGAACTGCGCGCCGAACGGCGGCTGCCCACGCTCGACGCGGTGCTCGCCCTGCCCGGCGGCGCGCATGCAGACGTCGCCGACTACGCCGCAAGCTGGGCCGCGGTGGCGTTGTTCGCGAACCATCCGGCCTATGCCCGGGGCTTCGCGGACCTCGAGCGTGGCCCGCTCGGCCCGGACTTCAACGAGCGGCTCGCGGCGCTGCCAGGGTGGGGCGCGGCTCGGGCCGCCCGCGACTACGCTGCCTTCATCGACGACGTGGACTACGGCTGGGACTTTTCACGGCTGACCATCGACTGGTCGGCCGGCACGCCGCTCGCCGCACGCGAGACGCGGCCTGTCGACGCCTCCCGCGGCTGGCAGAACACCGGTGTCGCGATCGCCGCGGTTCGGCGGTGTGCCTTCACCGCCACGGGGCGCGTGCGTTTGGGCACGGTCACCGACGCAGCCACGGGCACCGTCATACCGCTCGAGAGCGAAGCCGACGGGATCTCGCTCGAGTGGTACCGGGGCCGACCGACAGGCCGACTCCTGATCGGCCAGTGGGCGGCACGTCCGAAAGACGGGGGCCAGCCGCGGTTCGAGGTGCTCGGCGAAGGCGCGGCCGGGGAGCTCACCGCCATCGCCGACGGACCGATCTATCTGCGACTCAACGGTCCGCCCGGGCGGCTGGCCGAGCGCAGGGGCAGCCTGCAGGTCACGCTGCAGCCGCTGCCCGGCGGCCGGTGAGCCGCGTTTCGACGCGATTGTCGCCTCGACCGTGGGCAGCCCTGCAGCCTGCCGCGGGCGATCCGCTACCGTCACGCATGCACGGCGAACTCGCCGGCCGTCGTGCTCGGCAGGTTGGTCTGCCCCATGAGCCAGAGATCGACCGAGCGGGCGCACTCGCGTCCCTCGTGGATCGCCCACACGACGAGCGACTGGCCGCGGCGCATGTCGCCCGCCGCGAACACGCCCTCCTTGCTCGTCATGTAGTCGGCCCCCGCCTTGACGTTGCCTCTGGCGTCGAGCTCGAGGCCCAGGTCGGCGATCGGCCCGACCTTCTCCGGTCCCACGAAGCCCATCGCCAAGAGCGCGAGCTGGCAGGGCCACTCCTGCTCCGTGCCCGGCAGTTCCTTGAACTTCTGCTGGCCCGTGGCCGGATCCTGATACCACTCGATCCGCACGGTCCTGAGCGCCCGCAGGCGGCCTGCATCGTCGCCCAGGAACTCCTTCGTGAGGATGCTCCACTCCCGGCGGCAGCCCTCCTCGTGCGAGGAACTCGTCCGCAGGATCTGCGGCCACAGCGGCCAGGGCGTGTTCTGGGGCCGCTCCTGCCGCCGCGGATACTTGCCGAGATCCGGCGGCTGCGGGAGGAGCTCGAACTGCGTCAGGCTCTTGGCGCCCTGCCGGTTGCTCGTGCCGTCGCAGTCGCTGCCCGTATCGCCGCCGCCGATCACGATCACGTCCTTGCCCTCGGCCGAGATCTGCCCGGGCACCTCGTCGCCGGCGTTCTTCTTGTTCTGCTGCGGCAGGAACTCCATCGCGTAGTGCACGCCCACGAGGTCGCGGCCCGGGATCGGCAGGTCGCGGCCGAGCGTGGCCCCGCCGGTGAGCACGATGGCGTCGTACTCCGCGGTCAGTGACTGCGTGCTGACATCGGTGCCGACGTTCACGCCGCAGCGGAACTCCACCCCTTCCTCCATCTGCCGGATCCGCCGCCAGACCCGCCACTTCTCGAGCTTGAAATCGGGGATCCCGTACATCAGCAGCCCGCCCGGCCGGTCGGCCCGCTCGAACACGGTCACGAGGTGGCCGGCGCGGTTGAGCTGCTGCGCGGCGGCCAGGCCGGCGGGGCCGCTGCCCACCACCGCCACCCGCTTGCCCGTCCGCACCGCCGGCGGCTCGGGCACCACCCAGCCCTCGTCGAAGGCCCGGTCGGCGATCGCCATCTCGATCTGCTTGATGGCCACCGGATCCTCGTTGATCCCCAGCACGCAGGCGGCCTCGCAGGGGGCGGGGCAGACGCGGCCGGTGAACTCCGGGAAGTTGTTGGTGGCGTGCAGCCGCTGGCTCGCCTCGTGCCACTGCTGGCGGAACACGAGGTCGTTGAAGTCGGGGATGATGTTCCCCAGGGGGCAGCCGGTGTGGCAGAAGGGCACGCCGCAGTCCATGCAGCGGGCACCCTGCTTCGTCAGCTCCTCCTCGGGGAGGATCGTGAGGAACTCGTTGTAGTGCTTGAGCCGCTCGGGCACCGGGGCATAGCCCGAGACCTTGCGGTCGTACTTCATGAATCCGCGTACGTCACCCATGAACCTTCTCCTGTTCCCTGGCCTCGGCCTGTTCCTGTTCGGCGAGCTTGCGGAGCTCCTCGAGCGCCCGCTTGTAGTCGGTGGGCATGACCTTCACGAACCGCGACTTCTCGGCCTCCCAGCGGTCGAGGAGCTCCCGACCGCGGGTGCTGCCGGTGAACTCCACGTGCCGGGCGATCATGCCGCGGACGTACTCGGCGTCCTGGCCGTCGAGCGGCTCGAGTTCCACCATCTCCATGTTGACGCGGGTGGGGAAGCTGCCGTCGGCGTCCCAGACGTAGGCGATGCCGCCGCTCATGCCGGCCGCGAAGTTGCGGCCCGTCCGGCCCAGGATCACCGCCCGGCCGCCGGTCATGTACTCGCAGCCGTGGTCGCCCGTGCCCTCGACGACCGCCTCGACGCCCGAGTTCCGCACCAGGAACCGCTCGCCGCACAGGCCGCGGAGGTAGATCTCGCCCGAGGTGGCGCCGTAGGCCACCACGTTGCCGGCGATCACGTGCTCCTCGGCCTTGAAGGTGGCCGCGCGGTCGGGGCGGACGATGATCCGCCCGCCGGAGAGCCCCTTGCCGCAGTAGTCGTTGACGTCGCCCTCCACGCTCACCTGCACGCCGGGCGAGCCGAAGGCCAGGAGGCTCTGGCCGGCTGAACCGCGGAAGTTGATCCTGATCGTGCCGTCGGGCAGCCCGCCGGCGCCATGCCGCCTCGTCACCTCGCTCGACAGGATGGTGCCGACGGTGCGGTTCGTGTTGCGGATCGGAAGCTCGAGCGCGACCGGCTTCCCCTGCTCGAGGGCCGGCTTGCACAGGTCGAGGAGCGTGGTCATGTCGAGCGACTGCTCGATGCCGTGGTCCTGCGACTCGCAGTGGTGGGTCTTCACGTGGGCCGGCACCTCCGGCCGGTGGAGGATCGTCGTGAAGTCGAGCCCCTTCGCCTTCCAGTGGGCGATCGCCGCCCGGGTGTCGAGCCGGTCGACGCGGCCGACCATCTCGTCGATCGTGCGGAAGCCGAGCTTCGCCATGATCTCGCGCACCTCCTCGGCGAGCATGAAGAAGTAGTTGACGACGTGCTCGGGCTGGCCGGTGAACTTCTTGCGCAGCTCCGGATCCTGCGTGGCGATGCCCACCGGGCAGGTGTTCA
>JBJTAA010000207.1:0-5528 GCA_046090525.1 Planctomycetota bacterium | reverse complement strand
CGCAGGTTGTCACGCCCCGCCTCGGCGGCGGCGATCGTCGCCTGGCGGGCGGCCGTTCGCGGCTGGTCGCGGGCGATCTCGACGTGCCGCCGCATCAGCCGGATGTGGTTCCTCAGGCGCTGGAGCTCCCGCGGCCCCACGGCCCCCGGCAGCATCCGATTGGCCGCCAGCGCCCGTTCGAGGTCGAGTTCCGCCAGCCGCAGGCGGGCCATGGCGTAGCGAACCTTCAGGTCGGCCGCCGCCGCAGCCTCGGCGGACGGGGGCCGGTCGACGATCACGTCGTCCGTCACCGGCACGGGCCGCTCGTCGCCGTCCGGCTCCACGGCCCGGCCCGGGCACACGAGCCCCAGCAGCATCAGTCCGGCGGCGAGCCCACGGCCCGCCGACCTCGCGCTCGCTCGCATCGGAGCCCTCGACGTCGTGGCAATCGATCGACACCGGGCGATCGTACGGCGGCCGCAGGGGCCGCGGCTCGCGGCCGAAGCGGTGGCGTCAACGTCGGGCGTCGGGCAGGCAAAAAATCGCCATCGCCAGCCCCCAGAAGGGCTCGCCGGCCAGGATGCCGATCAGCGGCCAGATCAGCAGGCCGGCCCGCGCGACACTCCGCCGCGAAGCGGTGAACCACAGGCCGCCGGCGAAGACGGCCTCGAAGGCCACGATCGCATGCGTGACGAGATTCATCAGGTATTCGGAGCCGCGGTAGAGACCGGTGAGATCGACCAGTTGGGAATCGCTCCGGGCGGCGAGCCACCAGGCGGCGGTGCCGTCCCACCAGGCGTCTCCCTTGAGCTGGGCCAGGAGCACCGCCACCGTGATCGCCGTGGCATGCACCCGCACGAGCCCGAGCGCCACGCTGGCCCACGCCGACGGGACCGGCTCGGTGAGTCCGCGGCGGCCGCCGATGAGTCGGTCGAGCGACCAGTGGGCGCCACAGGGCCCGACGGCCAGGCACCAGAGCAGCACGGCCAGGCAATCGTCGGCCGGACCGGCGAGCACCGGCCCGCGGGCGAGCAGCGACGCCCAGAGGATGGCGGCGACGATGCACGCCGGCCGGCTGGCGAGGCCCACGGTCAACAGCGCGAGGGCCGCCACGAGGCTGCCGAAGAGCGTCCAGAGCGCGGTGGTCGACGTCGCGAGCGCGAACAGCGACGGGGCGGCGCCGCTGGGCGAGGCCGATCGCGACGCGCCGGAAAGCATGCCGGCCGGGCCGAACCACGTCTCCAGATCGCCCGCGTAGCTGCCGGCGAGCGCCAGGCCCAGCAGCCCCGTCGCGATCCGGACGAGGGCCAGCGGTCGTGCGTCGGCGGGTGTGAACCAGAAGGTCAGCCAGGTGCGGCCGATGTCCGACCCGCCCGCAGCGGCGGGGCGTGGCATGCGCGCTTCACCCGCAGCGGTCATGGCGTCGCCTCCTCGCCGTCGGGCGTGTCCGCGGAACTGGCCGGCCGGATGACGGGTGCCAACTCCCCGCGCTTGGCCTCGCCGCCGAGTTCGACGAGTTGCATCTCGTCCTCGACCCGCCGCACTCGGGCGGCGTAGGCCTCCACGAGTCGCGGCCGGGCGGGCGGGCTCGAGCGCTCCGCGAGCGGCCGCCGCAACACGCGCACGGTCACGTCCTCGGAGCCGAGCGGCGCGAATCCACCCTGGCCGACGCCCGCGGCCAGCGCTGCGGCCTCGTCCTCGCCGGCGGCCGTCGCAGCCGCGATCCGCCGGGCCAGCCGCCGCCAGCGGGCAGCCCGCTCACCGGTTCGTCCGCCGGGGAGGCGGAGCGGCTCGCCACCGGCGAACGCCCGCAGTTCCACGAGATGGTCGGCGTCCTCCGGCATGCCGTAGGTGAGCGGGTGATCGAAGCCGAGGTCGAGCCAGGCGGGCGCCATCCAGGGTGTGAACAGTCGCGCCTTGATGGTGCGCAGGAGGGCCGACGAGCCGCTCACGGAGTTGGCGGCGATCGAGAGCACGAGGCCGAGCAGGTAGGCGATGAGCGCCACGCTCACCACCGCCTGGGTGGTCTCCGAGAGCCGCGGCGGCGGGGACGACGGCGAGAACTTCATGACGACGATGGCGCGGGGGGCCGGCCGGCAAGCGGTCGGCTCGCGCGGCAGACGGGCGTGCCGTGAAGCCTACCACCGCAAATGCACGCCGCTGCGGCGT
Organism: Planctomycetota bacterium; assembly: GCA_046090525.1. Classification (GTDB taxonomy): domain Bacteria; phylum Planctomycetota; class Planctomycetia; order Pirellulales; family UBA1268; genus QWPN01. The sequence goes on along the minus strand of JBJTAA010000207.1, from coordinate 3,380 downwards.
CCCGGGCGAGCCTGCGTTGACACCCGTCGAGGGCGGCGATACCGTGAAGGAGGTTCGCGTTTCCGCCGTGCCGCCCCGAACATCGTTTGGGGGATTAGCTCAATTGGGAGAGCGTCTGGCTGGCAGCCAGAAGGTCAGGGGTTCGAATCCCCTATCCTCCACTTCAAGCGGCATGGATCAGGTGGGCGGGATTCCGGGTGAGGCGGCTTGGCTCGACGGCCGCTTCATGCCTCGGGGGGAGTTTGCGATCCCTGCCGGTGATGCCGGCTTCGTCCTCGGGGCGACCGTCACGGAGCAGTTGCGCACCTTCCAGGGCCGGCTCTTCCTGACCGCGGCCCACGCCCGCCGGCTGCAGCGATCGCTCGACTTGATCGGGCTCGTACCCGCCCACTCGCCCGAGGCGATCACCGCCGCGGCCGAGGCGGTCGCAGCCCACAACCACGCGCTCCTTCCGTCCGCCGGCAGCGGCCCGCCCCATGATCTCGGGCTGGTCATGTTCGTGACGGCGGGCGACCTCGCGGCGCAGCATGGCGGCCGGTCGGGATCGCCCCGGGTCGGCATCCACTCGTTCCCGCTCGCCTTCGGCATGTGGGCCCACGGCTACGAGCGGGGCATCGCCCTCAGGAGCGTGTCGGTCGCCCAGGTGCCCGATGCCTGCTGGCCGCTCGCCGCCAAGGTCCGCAGCCGACTGCACTACTTCCTCGCAGATCGGGAGGCGGCCGCCGCCGAACCGGGTGCGCGGGCCGTGCTCGCGCACGCCGACGGCCGGATCAGCGAGACGTCCACCGCCAACCTGGCGGTCGTACGGTCGGGCGGGGTCGTGACCCCGCCGCCCGCCGACGCCCTGGCCGGGGTGAGCCTCGGGTTCGCCCGCGAACTGGCGGGCCGGCTCGGGATCCCTTGGGAGGAACGATCGATCCAGGCCTGCGATCTCGAGCAGGCCGACGAGATCCTGCTCACGAGCACGCCCAGCTGCATCCTGCCGGCCACGCGATTCGACGGCCACCCGGTCGGTGGCGGCCGCCCCGGGCCCGTCTTCGCCCGGCTGCTCGCGGCCTGGAGCGAGGCGGCCGGCGTCGACATCGCCGCCCAGGCAAGGCAGCATGGAGGCAGCCACCATCCAGGGCCCGCCGCCACGTGACCGACTCCCCGTCCCAGCCGCCGGCCGCCCCGCATGTCCGCTACGAGGTGCGGCACACGACGAGCTACGCCTACAGCGAGGCCGTGCCCGTCTGCCACAACGAGATCCGCCTCGTGCCTCGCGACCTGCCGCGGCAGCGGCTGATCGCCAACCGCGTCGCCATCGAGCCTGAACCGTCGTTTCTGTCGAGCCACGTCGACTTCTTCGGCAATCGGGCGGGCCTGTTCGCCATCGAGGAGGGCCACCGCCGGCTGGTCGTCACCTCGACGAGCGTCGTCGAGGTCGCGCCCCCCCGCGACTGGCGAGAGTTCGAGCCCCTGCCTTGGGAGAGCCTGCGGGAGCGGCTCGCCCGCGACACCGACGCGGCCACGCTCGAGGCCCGGCAGTTCACCTACGACTCGCCGCTGGTGCGGTCGTCGCCGCGGCTGGCCGCCTGGGCCGCCGAGTCGTTCCTGCCGGGGAGGCCCTGGGCCGAGGCCCTCGTCGACCTGACCAGCCGCATCCACCGCGAGTTCGCCTACGATCCGACCGCCACGACCACCAGCACGCCCGTCGAGGAGGTGTTTTCGCTGAAGCGGGGCGTCTGCCAGGACTTCGCCCATCTCCAGATCGCCTGCCTGCGGTCGCTGGGGCTGGCGGCCCGCTACGTGAGCGGCTACATCTCGAGCGGACGCGATCCCGGCTCGGCGGAAGGCTCCGGCATGGTGGGGGCCGACGCCTCCCATGCCTGGCTGGCCTGCTGGGGCGGCTGCGACGGCTGGCTCGACGTCGACCCCACCAACGACTGCCAGGCTGGCTCGTTGCACGTCACGATCGGCTGGGGCCGCGACTACGCCGATGTCACGCCCGTCAAAGGTGTCTGCACGGGCGGCGGCACGCATGCCATGGACGTGGCCGTCCACGTTTCCCGGATCGCCTGAGTGAAGGCCCATCGCGCCTTGCTGGGGTGCCCCTGCCATGTCTCCGGACGTTCGCTTCTGCCCTCCGGGCCTCCGCTCACTGCGTGTCCGCTGCGCTCCGGCATCCATGCCTGCGCTTGCTTCCACAGCCCGGCGACATGGCAGGGGCACCCCAGCCTCACGAATCCTGGATGGACCGGAATATCGAGGGCCAAGTGTCCGCCAAGTCGAGACGCGGCCGCCGGCACACGGCACATCTTGAGCCGCGGCCGGTATCCGCTTGCTAAAAACTCCCCCGCCGGACTATCATCCCGGGCGTTCCAAGGGGGGAACGTGAAGGGCGGCTCGGCGGGAATCGATCCGTAGCCAGTGGCCGGTTTGACGCGGCTTTCCCCTGAAACTTTCAGCCATCGCCAACTTGTCCGGCGTTGGCACGTTCTTTTCACTCCAGCGAAACAGGTGAAGCGATGATCGACGGCCTCTTCTTGTCGGCGGCGGCGATGCCGGATTTGTCGGTCTTCCAATACAACGCGGTCGACAACATCTTCTCGATGACGGTCGCGACGATGGGGGCGGCGGCTCTGTTCCTCTTCATGGCCCGGGCGCACGTCGATCCGGAATACCGGCCGGCCCTGCTGGTGTCGGGCCTGGTCGTCTCGATCGCCTGCTACCACTACTTCATGATTCGCCACAGCTGGCACGGTGCCTACGCGCTGGCGGACGGTGGATACAAGGGCACGGGTGCTGCCTTCAACGACTTCTACCGGTACGCCGACTGGATCCTGACGGTGCCACTGCTGATGGTCGAGCTGGTGGCGGTCCTGCGGCTGCCGTCGGCCAAGGCCACCAGCCTGCTCACCCGGCTGGTCGTCGCCGCGGCGCTCATGATCGCGCTCGGCTATCCCGGCGAGGTGATCGCCGACCCGACGCGGTGGACCGAGCGGGTGATCTGGGGCGGTCTGTCGTCGATCCCGTTCTTCTACATCCTCTACGTGCTCTGGACGGAGCTGACGAAGTCGCTCGACAGCCAGCCGCCCGCGGCCCGCAAACTGCTCGAGATCGCCCGGCTGGTCATCCTGATCACGTGGGCGGTGTACCCGATCGCCTACGCGCTCGGCGGCACGACGGAGGCGCTGGCGGCGAAAGCCGGCACCGCTAATGCGGCCAAGAGCATCGTCGGGGCCAATGGGGTCGTCGGTCTGCAGATCGGCTATGCGATCGCCGACATGACCGCCAAGGCCGGCTTCGGCGTGCTGATTTACCTGATCGCCCGGGCCAAGAGCGCGAAGTCGGGAGCGTCCGAGGCCTACGCCGCGGCCTGATCGACCCCGCCTCTTCGC
>JBJTAA010000206.1:0-2506 GCA_046090525.1 Planctomycetota bacterium | reverse complement strand
CGTCGTGGGTGCCGAACTTCTGCCCGGCCATGAACACCACGTTGGCCGCGTCGGGCAGGCCGGAGATCGCCGTCGGATCGAGCAGGTCGCAGGCGATCGTGCGCACGCCGTGCCGCTCGAGCGATTCCCGTGCCGCCGGCGACGAAAACCGCGACACCGCCATGACCTCGCGGCCGTCGCGCAGGGCCCGCCTGGCCATGCGGGCGAGCGTCGGCCCCATCTTCCCGCCGGCCCCCAGCACGAGGACGTCGCCGTCGATCCCGTCGAGGGCTGCGCGCACCGCGTCTGTCGGTCGGCTGAGCAGTTCCTCGAGGTCGTCTTCGTGCAGTGGCATGCTGGAAGAGAAACCCTGGCGTGTCGTCGATCAATCGTCGGCTGCCGTCTCGCGGAAGCGACGCTCGCCCGGCACGGTATGGGCGGCTGCAGTGGGCGTCAACGTCCGGAGTTTTTCGCGGCCGTCCGGCGGAGCCGAAGGCGGCGCCGATGCTATGCTCGCCTGCTCGTGACCGATGCGTGTGCCCCGTGTCCCGCGGTCGCCGCTCCTGCCGGATGATGCTACATGCGTTCCCCTGCCAGGAAAATCGCCGTCTTGGCTCCCGATCAGGAGTCGTATCCCACGGTGATGGGAGTGGTCCGGTATGGACGCGAACATGGCAACTGGAACGTGTTCGTCGAACTCGACGTCGACATCTCCACGTTCAGGCGGCTCCGGTCCTGGGATGGGCACGGCGTCATCGCCCACCTCAGCACGCCCGAGAAGGCCAAGGCCGTCCGCCAGCTGAGCGTGCCGGTCGTCAACATTTCCTGCGCGATCCAGCGGCTGACGGTTCCGCGGGTCACCACCGACCAGGAAGCCATCGGGGCGGCGGCAGCCCGCCACCTGCTGGAGCGTGGCTTCACGCGGTTCGCGTTCCTCGGGGTGCGAGGGCTCTGGTTTTCCGAACTCCGGCACCGGGGCTTCCGGGAGTGCGTGCGGGCTGCCGGATTCCCGTGCGACGCGATGGACGTCGGTGAGGAGGCGCGATCGATGCTGTTCTGGGGACGCGGCACCGAGTCGGTGGCCGAGTGGCTGAGGACACTCACGCCACCGGTCGGCGTCATGGCCGTCTTCGACTACCTGGGCGCGGCCGTCGTTCAGATCTGCAGCGCGATCGACCTGCGGGTGCCTTACGACGTGGGCGTCATCGGCACCGACAACGATCTGACCGTCTGCGAGTCGCCGGGGGTGCCGCTCAGTTCCGTGTCCCGAGACTGGTTCCAGCAGGGCTATCTGGCCGCGAAGTTACTCGACCGCCTGATGCGGGGCGAGCGGCCGCCGAAGCGGGAAACGTTGATCCCCCCGGGGCCCGTCGTGCAGCGCCGGTCGACGGACGTGCTCGTCACCGACTGCCCGGTGTTGGCGCCGGGCATCCGCTACATCCAGGAGCACCTCGCGGAGCCCTTCGGCACGAAGGCGCTGGTGCGTGAGCTCGGGATGTCGCGGCGGTGGCTCTATACGCAGTTCGCGAAATCCTTCGGCTGCACGCCCGGCGATTACATCATGCGGCTGCGTGTCGACCGTGCGAAGCAGATGCTGTCGCGGCCCGACCCGGTGCCGCTGCGGGAGATCGTCGAGGCCTGCGGGTTCTCGAGCGAACGGCACCTGCGGGCGGCCATGGTCAGGTTCTGCGGCATGCCGCCGTCGCGGTATCGGCAGACCTACAAGGAATCGCGGACGAATGCCTGAGTGCGATCACGCGGGCCCTGTTGCCCGCCGCAGGTGGTCCAGGGTGCACGGCCGGTTCGGGCAGGGCTGCACTCTGTGGCCGGCAATATGCACGTAAAAGTGCGTTGCCGATCCGTGGCGGCCGGTAAACAATAGGTCGGGAAAACTGAGGAGCCGACGGGCATGAGCGAACGATACGCCGGACGCCGGGCCGAGGGGCAGGGCTCACGATGCAATCGGCCCCGGCGGAACGGAGTGCTGGCGTGCCTCGCCGCCCTGGCGTTCTGCGGCGGGTGGGGCGAGCCGCTCGCCGCGGAGGCCGCCACCGACGCTTCGTTGCCCCGCGTCGCGCCGCACGAGCCCGCCGCCGCGCTCGGCACGTTCACCGTCGCGCCCGGCTACCGGATCGAGCAGGTGGCGGCCGAGCCGCTGGTGCATTCGCCGGTGGCGGTCGATTATGACGAGCGGGGGCGGATGTTCGTCGTCGAGATGATCGACTATTCGGAGCAGGAGAACGAGCATCTGGGCACGGTGCGGATGCTCGAGGATCTCGACGACGACGGCCGCTATGACACGAGCACCGTCTTCGCCAAGGGCCTGTCGTGGCCCACCGGAGTGCTCTGCTACGACGGCGGGGCGTTCGTCTGTGCGGCCCCCGACCTCCTGTACCTCAAGGACACCGACGGCGACGGCTCCGCCGACGAACGCCGTGTGGTGTTCACGGGCTTCGGGCGATCGAACGTGCAGGGGCTGGTGAACAGCCTGCGGTGGACCCTCGACTGCCGCGTGCACGGGGCCACG
>JBJTAA010000205.1:0-10761 GCA_046090525.1 Planctomycetota bacterium | reverse complement strand
CATCAGCGAGGTGCTGCGGCGGCAGCGGACGGAGACGCCCCCGCGCGTCTCGGCGATGCTGCCCGAGATCCCGGCGGCGGTCGACGAACTGATCGCACGGCTGCTCGCCAAGTCGCCGGCCGATCGGCCCGCCAGCGCGCTGGCCGTCGGCCGGATGCTGGCGGCGATCGAATCGGCCGCCCCGGCGGCGGGGCCGGCGCCGGCCACCGTCCACGACACGGGCCCCACCGTGAGCGACCGGCCCGCCGCCGGACGCAATGAGGTCGACCTGCTGGCGGCCACGCGGGTCGGCGAGACCGACGCGGCGGCCCGGCTCACGATCCCGGGCGGGCCGGGCGGGCGTTCGGCCGATGGCGACGCGCCCACGCGGGCAGCCCCGGCCGTCACCAAGCGCGAAGGTGGCTCGCTCGCCCATCGCCCGACCGCTCCCGACAACGCCGCCGTGGAGTCTGGCCTCGCCCGCGCGGCCAGCCGGTTCACGACCGTCGAGGAACTGCACGCAGCCGCGCGGCGGCAGGCCGAACGCACCGCCCGCCGCGACGGGCTCCTGCGGCTCGCCGTCGCCGGCGGCCTGTTGGCGGCCGTCGCCGCCGCCGGCTACGCCCTGCTCAAGCCCGCCACGGCCGACCAACTCCACGCCCGCATCGTCGCGATCGCGGCCGAGCCGGCGGCCGACCGCCGCGACGCGCGGCCGATGATCGACGAGTTTCTGGCCCGTTTCCCCGCGGACTCGCGGGCCCCGGAGATCCGCCGGCTCGACCGCGAGCTCGAGCTCGACGCGCTCGAACGCCGGTCGCGACGCCGGCCGCGCGACCAGGACGTGATGGATCCGCTCGAGCGCGACTACCGTGCCGCCATGGAACGCGAGCCCGAAAGCCCGCTCGCCTGCCTGGCGGCGCTCGAGGCCATCCTCACCCTGCACGGCGGCGGAGCGGAGCGTGGACCGCAGCCAGCCGGCGCCTCCGCCCAGGATTCCGCCGAGGCCGGGCTCTGGCTCGACCTCGTGCGGCGGCAGATCGACCGGATCGAGCCGCTGGCCGCGAAGGAGCGCGAGGAGGACGTGGCCCGGGCCGACGCCACGCTCGCCCAGGCCGCCGCGCTCGCCAGCGAGGCGGCCGCCGGCGCGGAGGGTGAGCGTGCAGACCTACTGGCCCGCCGCAAGCAACTGCTTGGGGGCCTCGTGGAGATCTACGGCAGCCGCCCCCACGTGGCCGCCGCCGTCGCCGAGGCCCGCCGGCTGCTCGACGCCGATGACCCGAATGCCACCCCTCCGGATGAAGCCGAATGACCGCCCCCCATCCCTCCGCAGCCACCGCCGCCCGCCGCGGCAAGAGCCGGGCCGCCTTCGCCCGGGCGCGGGGCGTGATCCCCGGCGGCGTCAACTCGCCGGCCCGCGCCTTCGGCGGCGTGGGGGGCGAGCCGATCTTCTTCCAGGCAGCCGCCGGACAGTGGCTGACCGACATCGACGGCAACCGCTACCTCGACTACATCGGCTCCTGGGGGCCGATGATCCTGGGCCATCGCCATCCCCGGGTCGTGGCCGCCATCGAGCGGACCCTGGCCACCGGCACGAGCTATGGCGCGCCGACGGAGGCCGAGAGCCGGCTGGCCGAGCTGATCATCGCCGCCGTCCCCTCGATCGAGAAGGTGCGGCTCACGAGCTCGGGCACCGAGGCGGCCATGAGCGCCGTCCGGCTGGCCCGCGGCTTCACCGGTCGTGAGACAATCATCAAGTTCGCCGGCAACTACCACGGCCACGGCGACAGCCTGCTCGTGGCGGCGGGCTCGTCGGCCGCCACCCTGGGCGTGCCCGACTCGCCGGGGGTCACGGCCGGCACGGCCCGCGACACGCTGGTGCTCGAATACAACGAACCGCAGGAACTCGAGGACACGTTCGCCCGCCGGGGCGACGCGATCGCGGCCGTGCTGCTCGAGCCGGTGGTCGGCAACATGGGGCTCGTCCGACCGACGCCCGAGTTCCTCGCCACGGCCCGGCGGCTCACACGGGAGCACGGGGCGTTGCTCGTGTTCGACGAGGTGATGACGGGCTTCCGGCTCGCCCTCGGCGGCGCCCAGGAGGTGCTCGGCGTCACGCCCGACCTCACGGTGCTCGGCAAGATCGTGGGGGGCGGGCTGCCGCGGGCCGCGTATGGCGGCCGGGCCGACGGCATGGACCACGTGCTGCCGGCCGGCAAGGTGTTTCAGGCGGGCACGCTCTCGGGCAATCCGCTGGCAGTGGCCGCCGGCACAGCCACGCTCGAGGAACTCGGCGAGCGGCCTCCCTACGCCCTGCTCGAGCGGCATGGCGCCGCGCTCGAGGCGGGGTTCCGTGCGGCGGCGGAATCGGCCGGCCTGCCCGTCTGGGTGGCCCGCGTGGGGAGCATGATGACGATGTTCTTCCAGGGGGCCGCCGGCCCGGTGCCCGTGACCGGCTGGCGGACCGCGTCGCAGAGCGACAAGGACCGCTACGCCGCCTTCTTCTGGGGCATGATCGACCGGGGCATCTATCTGCCCTGCAGCCAATACGAGGCGCTCTTCATCTCGGCGGCCCACACCGACGCCGACATCGCGGCCACCGTCGCCGCCGCCCACGACGCGCTCGCCGGCATCCGCAGCTGAGGGCCGCGATCGTCAGGCGAGGTGGAAATCGACCACCAGTGGCAAATGGTCGCTGGCCGCCTTGGCGAGGCTCGTGCGGACGACGCGGGCCTGCCGCACGTCGATGCCGCCCCGCACGAACGCCTTGTCGAGCCCGCCGATCGCCATCCAGGCGGGAAAGGTGCGAAACCGCGACACGGGAGTGGTCACGTGCCGGAAGCCGGCGGCGGCGAAGCGACCGGCGGCGAGCGTGTCGCGCCAGTCGTTGAAGTCGCCCACGACCAGCGTGGGATGCGGATCGGCGGAGCGGAAGAGCATGTGACCGAGCAGGCGGTCCACCTGCCAGCGCCGCTCGCTCTCCGCCAGGCCCAGGTGCGTGTTGACGAGATGCAGCACGCCCTCGGGCGTCTCCACGAGCACGAGTTGGGCCCCGCGCGACTTGCGGCCGCCCCGCCGCAGGGAGATCCGGTGCCGACTGGGAAGCGGCCAACGGGAGAGCACGAGGTTGCCGTAGGTGCCGCCGCCGACGTGCACGTTCGGCTGGAAGACGGAATGGCAGCGAAAGTAACGGGCCAACAGCCGCGGCTGGTCGTCGTGATGGCTGCGATGGACGAGCCGGTCGACTTCCTGGAGGCAGACGAGGTCGGGATTCTCGGCCTCGATGCAGTCGATCACGCGGGCCAGCGAGTAGCGCCGGTCCCGGCCGCCGATGCCCTTGTGGATGTTCCAGCTCAGGAGCCGCATCGCGACCTGGCCGCGGTCATCCTGCCCGGCAGGACGGCCCCGCGACGCTCGCTCAGCCGATCATCAGCACCGCGAGGGCCACGACCGCCGCTCCGACGCTCACCGGCAACGCGGCCCAGGAGCCGCCGAAGCCGCGGGCCGCGAGCCGGCGGCTGCGTTCCTCGGCCGGCAGCCCGAGTAGCTCCTCGAGGTCGGCGACCGTGATGGGCTGGTCCAGCACCAGGTCGGCCCCCGCCTCGCGGGCGGCGTGGTCGCCGAGCAGCGGCGAACTGATCATGGCCACCTTCGCGTCGCCCCGGAACCCGCCCAGGAGCTCGACGAAGTCGTGGCCCGACATGTCGTCGAGTTCCGCGGCGACGAGCCAGGCGTCGATCTCGAGGTGACGGGCGAGCTTGAGGGCCTGCGAGCCGCTCGAGCGGAAGTGGAGCCCGATGCGGCCGGCACGGGCGCTGGCGGCCAGGTCGCGATAGGCGTCGAACTGCGGATCGACGACCACCACGTTGGGCGTGCTCTCGACGAGATCGTCGCACCAACTCGCCTTGATCACCATCGGATGCTCCTTTACTTCGCCAGGGACTTTGCGTGAGAGAGATCAGGACCGGATTCGAACGCTCAGACGAGGGACACGATCGAGAGAAACACGCCAACCGGCAGGAGGCAGAACCAGAGGTCGGTGGACGTGAGCGTCCGACCGCAACTGGCGACCGCCGAAGGAAACTGCGTCTTCATGGTGCCGAGTCCTCGAAAGGGAAACGTGTCGGGGGAATGATTCAGGAGACGGTGTCGGTGCTGGCGGCATCGCCGTCGGTCCGACGCCGCCGCGAGAGCAGCGACCGGCCGCACAAGACACCGCCGAAGGCGAGGCCCGCCAGAACGATCGCCGGGGGCTCGGGGGCGGGGAGGCCCGTCAGCAGTTCGGGGTCCACGACCGTCTCGTCGTGCGGCACCGCCTGGCGGGGCGAGCCGAGCAGACTGGTCGCCGCGGCGTAGGTCTCGTCCTCACCGGACCAGGCCAGCGACGCAGCCGGAGCGGAGTTCGTGAACGCCTGCCAGGTCATCCCCTCGAGCAGGATCGTCAGGCCAGAGTCGGCCGACGCCGTGGACGAGCAGGCGATCGCAAGTATTCCGGCGATGCCGATGAGGGAGAGAGGCTTGTTCATGATCACACTCCTTGACTTCATTTGGCGGGGCGGATTCGTTCCGCATCGGGTCGTCCGCAGTGGCTCGTCCCGACGCTGGAGAAACTGCAAGCCGCGTGCCGCTGGCGCTGGGGCGAACAGATTTTTCGCGGATTTGGGCGGAAGTCTTGGCGACGCAGTGACTTGCGCGATTTTTTGGCGTCTCGAGCCGCCGGCTGGCGGCGGGGCAAAGTGGAGCGATTCGCCCCACACCCCCCATTGGTGGTGAGGCAAATCGCCCCACTTGCTCCCCGGGGTGGAGCGATTTGCCCCACCACCTACGAGGGGGCACCTGCGTTCGCGGCCACCTGGCCGGCCCGCCTCGGCCGGCCGGGCCAAGGGCCCCGCCCGTGTTAGCCTCGCATCCTTATGGATGCGACCCTGCGGACAGCCTGGGACTGGTGGCTGCTCCTCTGGCCCCACCTCGTGGCCTGGGGAATCATCGCCCTTTCGGCCCTGGCGTCGGCCCACGCCATTCTCGTCAAGCGGGATACCCGCTCCACGATCGGCTGGGTGGGTCTGATCTGGCTCTCGCCCGTGTTCGGGCCGGTGGCCTACTTTCTGCTCGGCGTGAACCGGATCCGGTCGCGGGCCAGCCAACTGCGGGCGGGCATCACCCGCACCACCCTCGAGACGCGGGCCGCCATCCCCGGCCGCGACCGCGTGCACGAGGCGATCGGGCCGGATCACGCCCCGCTGCGGTCGCTCGCCACCCTCGTGGGCCGGATCACCGGCCGGCCCCTCGTGGACGGCAACGCCATCGAGCCGCTCGTCGGCGGCGACGAGGCCTACCCGCAGATGCTCGAGGCGATCCGGAATGCCCGGCGGAGCGTGGCGCTCGCCTCCTACATCTTCGACAACGATCCGACCGGTCGCGAGTTCGCCGCCGAACTGGGCGCGGCGGTCGAGCGGGGGGTGGAGGTCCGCGTCCTGATCGACGGCATCGGCAGCAGCTATTCCTTCCCCTCGATCACCGGCGTGCTGGCCGCCAAGGGGGTGCGGGTGGAGCGGTTTTTGCCCACGAGCGTCCCGATCTACTTCCCCTACGCCAATCTGCGGAATCACCGGAAGATCATGATCGTCGACGGGGGCATCGGCTTCACCGGCGGCCTCAACATCCGCGACGGCTGCTGGCTGGCCCACCAGCCCCGCCACCCCGTCCGCGACATGCACTTCCGGCTCCGCGGGCCGGTCGTCGCCCACCTGCTCGAAGTGTTCACCGAAGACTGGGCCTTCGCCTCGGGCGAGACGCTCGGAGGCTCCGCCTGGCGGCCCGACCTGCGGCCGGCGGGGGCCTCGATCGCCCGCGGCATCCGCTTCGGCCCCGACGATCCCGACATCGGCCGCATCAAGCTCGTGCTCGTGGGGGCGCTCGCCGCCGCCCAGCGGTCGGTGCGGATCATGACGCCCTACTTCCTGCCCGACGACGCCGTCTGCCAGGCCCTCGACGTGGCCGCCATGCGGGGCGTGCAGGTCGACATCGTGCTGCCGGAGGAGAACAACCTGGCGCTCGTCGGCTGGGCCTCGACGGCCCTGCTCTGGCAGGTGCTCGGCCGCGGCTGCAACGTCTGGCTCTCGCCCCCGCAGTTCTAGCACACGAAGCTGATGGTGGTCGACGACGCCTGGGCGATGTTCGGCAGCGGCAACTGGGACGACCGCTCGATGCGGCTCAACTTCGAGTTCAACGTCGAGACCTACGACCGCGACCTGGCCGCCCGGCTCGACCACCGGATCGCCGACGTGATCGCCCGCAGCCGCCGCCAGACGCTGGCCGAGGTCGAGGCGCGGAGCCTGACGGTGCGGCTCCGCGACGGCATCGCCCGCCTCTTCGCCCCGTACCTCTGACGGTCGTTGCGGGAGGGGCGGGCCGTTGCGTAGATTCCCGGCATGAGCACCCTCTCCGCCCCCGCCGGCCACGACGCGATCGACCAGTTGCGGGCGATCGGCCGCGAGTTCCACGGCCGCGGCTGGTCGCTGGGCACGAGCAGCAACTACAGCGTGGTCGTCGGCCGGGATCCGCTCGAGCTCGTCGTCACCGCCAGCGGCAAGGACAAGTCGGCCCTCACCCGCGAGGATTTCGTGCGGGTCGACGCCGCCGGCAAGGTGATCGAAGGCTCCGACCGCCGCAGTTCCGCCGAGACGCTCCTCCACTGCACGATCGCCGAACTCGTCCCCTCCGTTGGCGCGGTGCTGCACACCCACTCCCCCTGGGGCACGATCCTTTCGGGCGCCGACCTCGCGCCGGGCCAGGCCGTCGGCAGCCTGCGGATCGCCGGCTACGAGATGCTCAAGGGCCTCGAGGGCATCACCACCCACGACACCCACGAGGACGTCCCGATCTTCGCCAACACGCAGGACATGCGGGAGCTGTCGGCCCGGATCCGGGAGCGGTTCACCGGCCTCGACTTCACCGCGCCGGGCCGGCCGCCGGTGCACGGCTTCCTGCTCGCCCGCCACGGCCTCTACAGCTGGGGCCGCGATCTGGCCGAGGCCCGCCGGCACATCGAGATCTTCGAGTTTCTGTTCGAGTGCGTGGCCCGCGCCCGCACGCTGCCGGCAGCCGCCCCCGTGGCCCGCCAGCAGCACCAGCACCAGCAGCAGTAGTGGCAACAGGCTCGCGACCCCGACACCGAGGAGGCGTTACATGGCCATCGTCACCGTTCCCGCCGAGGCCCGCCGGATCACGGACCCGGCCGAGATCAAGCGGTTTCTGAACGATCACGGGCTGCACTACGAGGTCTGGCCGCTGGAGGACCGCGTCGATCCGGCCGCCCCGGCGGAGCAGATCCTCGCCGCCTACGCCCCCGAGATCGAAGAGCTCAAGGCCCGCGGCGGCTTCGTGACGGCCGACGTGATCGACGTCTACCCCGACACGCCCGGGCTCAACGCCATGCTGCAGAAGTTCAACAAGGAGCACACCCACACCGAGGACGAGGTGCGATTCATCCTCCAGGGCCGGGGCGTGTTCCACATCAATCCGGGCGACCGGCCAGTGTTTGGCATCGAGGTGCACGCCGGCGACCTGATCAGCGTGCCGCTCGGCACGCGGCACTGGTTCGACCTCTGCGGCGACCGCCGCATCCGGGCGATCCGGCTCTTCCAGGACACGAGCGGCTGGACGCCGCACTACCTCGCCGACGGCGTGCACGGCGGCTACGAGCCGCTCTGCCTCGGTCCCGCCTGGCTGCCCGGGGCCGGAAGGGCGGCCTCGTGATCGTCTTCGACGGCGCCGGCATCCTGCTCGACGTCGAGGGCACGACCTCCTCGATCTCGTTCGTCTACGACGTGCTGTTCGAGCACGCTAAGCGGCAGGTGGCGCCGTTTCTCGCGGCGCACGCCCGGGATCCGGCCGTGCTCGACCTCGCCGCCGCGATCACGGCGGCCGCCGGAAGCCGGCTCGAGCCCGCCGCGATCGCCGCCGACCCCGCCCGCGCGGCGCTGGCAGCGATCGACCTCATGAACCGCGACGTCAAGGAAACGGCCCTCAAGGCGCTCCAGGGCATGATCTGGCGGCAGGGCTTCGAGTCGGGTGAGATCGTGGCCCACGTGTTCGACGACGTGCCGCCGGCCCTGGCCCGCTGGGCCGATTCCGGGCTCGACGTGCGGATCTATTCCTCGGGCTCGATCGAGGCCCAGAAGCTGTTCTTCGGCCACACCGCCGCCGGCGACCTCACGCCCCACCTGCGGGGCCACTACGACACCACCACCGGCCCCAAGCGGGAGGCGGCCAGTTACGAGCGGATCGCCGCCGACATGGGCCTTGAGCCGCGGCAGATCCTGTTCGTCAGCGACGTCGGGGCCGAGCTCGACGCGGCGCGGGCGGCGGGCATGGCGACGGCGCTCGCCGTCCGCCCCGGCAACCGTGACGCCGGCGGCCTGTTCGAGCACGAGCCGGTGGCGTCGTTCGAGGAGATCGTGACGTGACGGGCGGGCAGGGGAGTGCCGCCGCGGCGGGGCCGCGGTGCGGCTGCGGGGCCTGCACCGATCCGCGGCTCGACGTGGCGATCCGCGCGGCGGCGGCCGAGGCCGTCGCGCAGCTCGGCGGCGCGGAAGCCGGCCGCGCCGATCTCGGCATCGTGTTCGTCTCCGCGGCCTACGGCGCCGCGATCCGGCCGACGCTCGAACTCGCCGCCGACCTCGTGCCGGCCCGGCACATGCTCGCGGCCACGGCCGAGGGCGTGCTCGCGGACGAACGCGAATACGAGGCCGGCCCGGCCGTGACCGTCTGGCTGGGCCGGCTGCCCGGCGCCTGGATCGAGCCTTTGTCGCTCGAGTACCTCCAGACCCCCGACGGCGGCGCCTTCGCCGGCTGGCCGGAGGGGCTCTCGGGCCAGTGGCCCGCCAATGCCACGCTGCTCCTGCTGGCCGACCCGTTCTCGTTCCCCATCGACGCCTTCGTGCGGCGGATGGAGGAGGAGCGCCCGCACGTGCCGATCGTGGGGGGCATGGCCAGCGGCGGCGGCGTGCCCGGCAGCAACACGCTGGCGGCCGGCTCGCGCACCTACGACTCTGGCGCCGTCGGCGTGGTGATCGGCGGCGGCATCCGGATCCGGCCGGTCGTCTCGCAGGGCTGCCGGCCGATCGGTCGGCCGATGGTGATCACGAAGTCGCAGGACAACCTGATCGTGGAACTCGGCGGAGTGCCCGCCCTCCAGCGGCTGCGCGAGATCTACGGCGAGCTCGACGCCGCCGACCGCGAGCTCGTGCGGTCGTCGCTGCACGTCGGCCGGGCGGCGACGGAGTATCGCGACACCTTCCGGCGCGGCGACTTCCTGGTGCGGAACGTGGTCGGTGCCGATCCCGACTCCGGCGTGATCGCGGTGGGCGACCTCGTGCGGACCGGCCAGACGGTGCAGTTCCACGTGCGCGACTCGGCCAGCGCCGATGAGGATCTCCGGCAGCTGCTCTCCGGCCCGGCCGCCGCGGTGCGGGCGGTTGGCGCGCTCGTCTTCACCTGCAACGGCCGCGGCTCGCGGCTGTTCGCCGAGCCCCACCACGACGCGCGGGTGATCCAGGAGTGCCTGGGCCCGCTGCCCGCGGCCGGGTTCTTCGCCCAGGGCGAGATCGGGCCGATCGGCAGCCGGACGTTTCTCCACGGCTTCACCGCCAGCATCGCCCTCTTCGAGCCGGCGTGAACGCGGGCCTGGCGTGGGTCGGGGGTGCCGCTGCCACGTCTCCGGACGTTCGTTCCGGCCCTCCGCTCACTGCATGTCCGCGGCGCTCCGGCATCCCTGCCTGCGCTTGCTTCCATAGCCCGGCGACATGGCCCCGGCACACCCTCCCGGCTGATCGCCCCCACGACGGCCACGGCCGGGCTGCGTTCACGCGATCCGGGCCGCCCTGTGCTGGAATCCCGCCTTGTGCGGCGGTCGGGCGATCCCTACTGTCTGCCCGTCGACAGGGTGGCGCTCCCGAGAACCCTTCATCGTGATCAGAGCCCTGTGCCTCGCCGCGAGCCTCGCGGCCTGCGGGTGCGCCCACAACAAGGCGAACCAATACACCTACGCGCCGCCGCTCGCTCCGCCCGTCTACCCGCAGCCGCAGACGGCCGGCCAGCCGGTGGCCTATCCGGCCCCGCCCCCCGGCGCGGCGCCGATGATGGCCGCTCCCGTCTACGCCCCGGCCGGAGCCATGCCTCCGGCGGCCGCCGCCCCGGCCATGCCCGTGATGCCGATGTCGGCCGAGGTGCCGGCGCTCCCGGACGGGTCGTGTCCGCCATGCGCGACCGGCGGCGTCGTGCCGGCCGTCCACGAAGGCGCCGTCCAGACGACGCCCTGCCCGCCGGGGCATTAGACCCGGCGCGTGGCAGCGACCCCGGCGGTGGCCGGGCACGCTGCGCGAGTGGCTGCCGGAATCCGCGGGTAGGATGCCCGCGGCTCCATTTCTGCGACGCAAGGGTGCCAGACAAGGCACCCGAAAGTGGCAGCGGGATTTCATCCCGCTGAATCCGGGCCGGTAGAAGTGATCGCGGCCGGGCGTCGAATAGGATGGTGACCGCATTCCACGGGTCGGAGACCCGTGGCCACTACTTTCTGTTCTCGTGATCCGGTCACGGGGGACTCCCAGGAGCCCGGTTCCTCCGGAACCGGATCACTATTGACGCCGCGTCTCGCATGATCCGGCCACGGAGTGACCGGACTCCCAGAGCGTATGATGGTCCCGCGGCGATGGCGTGGTTGTGCGGCGGCGGAGAAGCGACCGTGAGCATCTGGCAGGTCGAGCCCGACCGACGGGCCGAGTT
>JBJTAA010000204.1:0-3111 GCA_046090525.1 Planctomycetota bacterium | reverse complement strand
CGACCCGGACGTCGTCATGCCGCCGCCGCACACGAACAAGCCGCTCTCCGCGGCGCAGAAGGCGGTGCTCGCGAAGTGGATCGCGGCCGGCGCCGTCTACGAGCGGCACTGGTCGTTCACGCCGATCGTCCGGCCCGACGTGCCCGCCGCGGCCGATTCCGCGGCCACGAGCCCGATCGACCGGTTCCTCGAGGCCCGGCTGGCGGCGGAGGGCCTGCCCGTCAACGCGGAGGCCGACCGGCGCACGCTCGCCCGCCGGCTCTCGTTCGCGCTCACCGGCCTGCCGCCGACGCCCGCCGAGGTCGAGGCGTTCGTGAATGACGCCGCACCCGACGCCTACGATAAGCTCGTCGACCGGCTCCTCGCCGGCCCGCACCACGGCGAGGAGATGGCCCGCCACTGGCTCGATGCGGCCCGTTACGCCGACACCCACGGCCTGCACCTCGACAACGAGCGGCAGACCTGGGCCTACCGCGACTGGGTCGTGAAGGCGTTCAACGACAACCTTCCCTTCGACCAGTTCACGATCTGGCAGCTCGCCGGCGACCTGCTCCCCGGAGCCACGACCGAGCAGAAGGTGGCGACCGGCTTCTCGCGCTGCAACGTGACCACGAGCGAAGGCGGGTCGATCAACGACGAGTTGCTCTTCCGCTACGCCGTCGATCGTACG
Source organism: Planctomycetota bacterium (assembly GCA_046090525.1). Taxonomy (GTDB): domain Bacteria; phylum Planctomycetota; class Planctomycetia; order Pirellulales; family UBA1268; genus QWPN01. The sequence goes on along the minus strand of JBJTAA010000204.1, from coordinate 2,441 downwards.
GCCACGACGACCAACGTCTTCATGGGCCTCACCGGCCAATGCGCCGTCTGCCACTCCCACAAGTTCGATCCGATCTCGCAGCAGGAGTTCTATTCCCTCTACGCCTTCTTCAACTCGGCGGCTGACCCCGGCTTCGACGGCAACAAGAGCGACACGCCGCCCGTGATCAAGCTGCCGTCGAGCGAGCAGGAGCGGCAACTGGCAGCGCTCGATGCCGCGCGGCCCGGGCTCGACAAGGCGCTCGCCGCCGCCCTGGCGGCCGTCGAATACGTCGATCCGGCCACGCTCGACCCGAAGCCCCAGCCCGAGCGGCTGGAGACGGTTTGGCTCGACGACGAGTTTCCGCCCGGGGCGGCCGTCAATGCCAGCGGCGGCCAGCCGACGACCTGGCTCACCGGCGATGCCGCCGCCGGCGTGCTCTCCGGGCAGCGGAGCCTCGAGCGGACGGCCGCGGGCATCGGCCAGGACTACTACGAGAGCGGTGCGGCGGAAATCGTGGTGCGGCCGGAGGAGGAGATCTTCGCCCACGTCTGGCTCGACCCGGTGAACCCTCCCAAGAGCATCATGATCCAGTTCCACACCGGCCGCTGGCGGCACCGGGCCGTCTGGGGCGAGCCGGACGCGATCCCCTGGGGCACGCTCGGCACCGGCTCGCGGCACCACGCCGGCCCGCTGCCCGAGACCGGCAAATGGGTGCGGCTGGCCGTGGCTGCGAAGTCGCTGGGCCTCGAGCCCGGGATGAAGATCGACGGCTTCGCCCTGACGCAGTTCGACGGGCACGTCCGCTGGGATCTCGTCGGCGGCGCGAGCGTCAACGACCCGGCGACCGACCCCACGAGGTCCCTGGCTCGTTGGTGGGCCGATCGCGTCGCCAAAGACAAGCTCGACGACGTGCCGGCCGACCTCCGCGACCTCGTCAAGGCCGGCCCCGAGCAGACCACCAAGCCCGAGGACGTCGAGCGGATCCGCCGTCACTGGCTGACGAGCGTCTGGGCCGCGAAGCCCGAGCCGCTCGCCGCGGCCTTGGCGGCCGTGGAGGCCAATGGCAGGGCCAAGGTCGAGATCGAGAAGCAGATCCCACTCACCTTCATCTTCACCGATCAGCCGACGATGCGGGAAAGCTTCGTGATGCAGCGGGGCGCCTACGACAAGCCGGGCGAGAAGGTGGAACGCGGCACGCCCGCCTTCCTGCCGCCGCTCGCCGTGGCGGAGGGCGAGGTTCCCGATCGGCTCGATCTGGCCAAGTGGCTCGTCTCCCGCGACCATCCGCTCACGCCCCGGGTGGCGGCCAACCGGCTCTGGCAGCAGTTCTTCGGCACGGGGCTCGTGAAGACGAGCGAAGACTTCGGGCTGCAGGGGGAGCCGCCGGCACACCCCGAACTCCTCGACTGGCTGGCGGCCGAATACCGCGAGGGTGGCTGGAACACGCGGCACCTGGTGAAGCTGCTCGTGACGAGCCGGGCCTTCCGGCGGGCGAGCGAGGCCCGACCGGAGCAGCTGGCCGCCGACCCGGAGAATCGGCTCCTGGCCCGCGGCCCGCGGTTTCGGCTCGACGCCGAACAGATCCGCGACAACGCGCTGGCCGTTTCCGGGCTGCTCGTGCGGACGATCGGGGGCAAGGGTGTGAAGCCCTACCAGCCGCCGAACATCTGGGAGCCGGTCGGCTTCGGCACCTCCAACACCCGCTTCTACAAGCAGGACTCCGGGGAGGCGCTCTACCGCCGCACGCTCTACACGTTCATCAAGCGGACGGCCCCGCATCCGGCGCTCGTCAACTTCGACGCCCCCAACCGCGAACAGTTCTGCGCCCGCCGCGAGCGGAGCAACACACCGCTGCAGGCCCTGCAGTTGATGAACGACGTGCAGCACATCGAGGCGGCCCGGGCCCTGGCGGCCCGCACGCTCACCGAAGGCGGGGCCGAAGACGCGGCCCGGATCGGCTGGCTGTTTCGGACGGTCCTCGCCCGCTCACCTTCGGCCGAGGAGGCGAAGGTCGTCTCCGACACGCTCGCCGGCAACCGGGCCCGCTACGAGGCCGATATCGAGGCGGCCAAGCAGGCGATCGGTCATGGCGAGTCGAAGCCGCCGGCGGGGATCGCGGCGACCGAACTGGCGGCCTGGACGCTCGTGGCCAACCTGATGCTGAATCTCGACGAGACGCTCAGCCGGAACTGAGGAACGCTCCCCATGAACCCGCTCGACATCCAGGCCCGCGAAGCCTTCCGCACCGGCATGGCGCGCCGGGCCTTTCTCGGCACGGCCGGCGTGGGCGTGGGGGCGGGGGGCCCCCCTCCCCCCCCCCCGCCGGCACCCCCCCCCCCCCCCCCCCCCCCCCCCCCCACCCCCCCCCCCCCCCCCACCCCCCCCCCCCCCCTCCCCCCCCCCTCCCCTTTGTTTTTCCTTTCGAGGCACGGCAAGGGGCAAGGACGCGGGGACACGAC
>JBJTAA010000203.1:0-5417 GCA_046090525.1 Planctomycetota bacterium | reverse complement strand
ACTGCTCCTCATGCTGCTGAACGTCGTCTACCTGCTCGTCGCCCTCGTCGCCCTGCCCTGGGTCATCTGGCGACGCGTGTCGGGCGGCCGGCCGGTGGCGGCGCCCTGGCGGCGGTTCGTCGGGAGCGTCGCGCTCGAGCCACCGGCGGCCGGCGTGGACCGGATCTGGCTGCACGGCGTGAGCGTGGGAGAGGTGCAGCTGCTCGCCGCGCTCGCCGCGGAACTCGACCGCCAGGCCGAGGCGGCCGGCCGCCGGGTCGAGTGTGTGATCTCGAGCTCCACGACCACGGGCCTCGAGGTGGCTGCGAGGCGGTTCGGCCCCGAGCGCGCATTCCCTTGCCCGCTCGACTTCACGTGGGCGGTGGGCCGGGCGCTCGATCGCGTCCGGCCCGCCGTGCTCGTGCTGGGCGAGCTCGAGCTCTGGCCCAACCTGCTCGCGGCCGCGGAGCGGCGGGGCATCCCGATCGTCGTGGCCAACGCCCGCATGAGCGAACGGAGCTTCCGCGGCTACGCCCGGATCCGGCCGCTCGTCCGCCGCATGCTGGGCCGCGTCACGGCGATCAGCGCCCGCTCGCAGGCCGACGCCGACCGGTTCGCGGCCCTCGGCGGCCGCGCGGTACGGGTGGCCGGGTCGATGAAGTTCGACGGCGTGCGCGGCGACCGCGAGGCCCCCGAGGTCCGGCGGCTGCGGAAGCTGGCGGGCGTGGCCGAGGAGGACGTCGTGTTCCTGGCGGGCAGCACGCAGGACCCGGAGGAGCGACTGGCGGCCGAGACGTTCCTGGCCCTCCGCGAGGCCCACCCCGCCCTCAAGCTCGTGATCGTGCCGCGGCACGTGGAGCGGACGGCCGAGGTGGCGGCCTTGCTCGACACGCTCGGGCTCCAGTGGCAGGCCCGCAGCCGGCTCGATACCGAGGCCGTCGAGCCGGCGGCCCGCGTGCTCCTGGTCGACACGACCGGCGAACTCGGCTGGTGGTGGGGCACGGCGACGATCGCCTTCGTGGGCGGCAGCCTCGACGGCCGGCGTGGCGGGCAGAACATGCTCGAGCCGGCCGCCTATGGCGCGGCCGTCTGCTTCGGCCCGCACACCGGGAACTTCCGTGACGAGGTGGCCCGCCTGCTCGCCGCCGATGCGGCGGTGGTGGTGGACGACGGTCCGGCCCTCACCGCCTTCGCGGCCCGCTGCCTCACGGAGCCGGCCTGGGCCGCTGGCCTGGGCCGGCGGGCGGCCGCGCTGGTCGCCAGCCAGCGCGGCGCCACCGCCGCGACGGCCCGGCTCGTGCTGGAACTCACTGGCGAGGACGTAGGCGGATGACCGCCGCGACAACCTCCCCGTAGCGGCGGGCATCTTGCCCGCCGAGACCGGTCTCCATGGCAGGCTGATTCCGCGGGGCAGAGCCCCGCGGCTACTTTCCGCAGTCAGGTGCCGGTTGCCGATCGTCGCGAGCATCCCGCATAATGCCGATCCCGGTCGGGCGGCAGGTGTGCGGCCCGCCATTTCACCATCAGCACGAGGCTCCAGCCGTGGCACAAGGCAAGTATCTGTTCACCAGCGAATCCGTCTCCATGGGCCACCCCGACAAGCTGGCCGACCAGATCTCCGACGGCGTGCTCGACGCCTACCTCGCGCAGGATCCGATGAGCCGCGTGGCCTGCGAGACGATGGTCACCACCGGCCTGGCCGTGATCGCCGGCGAGATCACCTCGAAGGGCACGATCGACTACCAGCAGGTGGTCCGCGACGTGATCCGCGAGGTCGGCTACACCGACGACGAGATGGGCATCGCCGCCGACACCTGCTCGGTGCTCGTGGCCGTCGGCAAGCAGAGCCCCGACATCGCGATGGGCGTCAATGCGGATGCCAGCACCGGGAAGGACGTGGGGGCGGGCGACCAGGGCCTGATGTTCGGCTACGCCTGCAACGAGACGCCCGAACTGATGCCGCTGCCGATCTCCCTCTCGCACCGGATCCTCGACCGCCTCACCGAGGCGCGGAAGAAGAAGGAAGTCGACTGGCTGCGGCCCGACTCGAAGAGCCAGGTGACGATCGAGTACGAGGGCAACAAGCCGGTGCGGATCGACACCATCGTGGTCTCGACCCAGCACGCCCCGCACGTCTCGAACGAGGAGATCCGGAAGTTCGTGATCGAGAAGGTCGTCAAGCCCCTGCTGCCCAAGAACCTCGACACGAGCGAAATCACCTACCACATCAACCCCACCGGGCGGTTCGTGGTGGGCGGCCCGCACGGCGACTGCGGCCTCACCGGCCGGAAGATCATCGTCGACACCTACGGCGGCTGGGGCCGGCACGGCGGCGGCGCCTTCTCCGGCAAGGACCCGACGAAGGTCGACCGTTCGGCGGCCTACATGGCCCGGCACGTCGCCAAGAACGTGGTGGCGGCGGGGCTCGCCGACCGCTGCGAGGTGCAGCTCGCTTACGCGATCGGCGTGCGCGAGCCGGTGAGCGTGCACGTCGACACCGAGGGCACCGGCAAGGTGGAGGACGAGCGGCTCTGCGAGATCATCCGCGACACGTTCCCCCTCACGCCGCGCGGGATCATCGACTACCTCGACCTGCGGCGGCCGATCTTCCGCCGCACGGCGGCGGGGGGCCACTTCGGCCGTGACGATTTCCCCTGGGAAAAGACCGACAAGGCCAAGCAGCTGGCCGAGGCGGCCCGCACGGCCGGGGCGATGGCCTGAGGCTGGCATGGCGACGGGCCGACTCCTCTCGCACGGTCGCGGGATCGCGGGCCCGACGGGCCTCGACGACCGCGAGCGGGCAGCCGTCGCGTGGGGAGTGGCCGCGGCCTTGGCCGTAACGCTCGCCTGCGGTGGCGCCACCCTGCTCTTGCGGCGGCTCACCGGCGGCTTCGCCTTCACGCCCGGCCCGGCCGTGGCCTGGGCCGTGACGGCCGCGGGCTGGCCGCTCGTGATGGCGACCGATCTGGCGGCACGGCTGGAGCGCGATTCCTGGCCACGCTGGCTGGCACGAGTCGGCCTGGTAGCCGCGGCCCTGGCGGTCGCGCCGGTGGGAGACGGGCTCTCGCTGCCCGCCCGCGTGGTCGCCGCCCTCGCCGTGACGGTCGCCCTTGTGGTTGCGATCGCGCCGCTGGCAGGCGCGTGGCCCGGAGTGGCTCCTCGCCCGTTCTGGCCTGGCCGCGCCGTCCCGACGGCTCCCGAGGCGCCGCCCCGGGAGCGGCACGCGCCTGCCGCCGAGATCGCCTCGCTCCCAGCCGGGCTCGGCGGCCCGAGCACCCCGCTCACCGATCCGGGACGACCACCGGCCTCCGGCTGGACGGATCCTCCGCCGGCCGGATTCCGGCAGCGGCTCGAGCGGCTCGAGACACCGTCCGGCGAAGACTGCCTGCGCGGACAGGTGCTCGTCGCCGTGCCGGCCGGCAGCCGCACGGGGCACGCCCATGTCGGCTTCTGCCCTCCCTTTGCCGGCCTGCCGCAGCTCGAGGTCTCGACGACCTGCGACGTCGTGGAGGCGGAGGTGGTCGCGGCCGAGATCCTGCCCTGGGGCGTGCGGATCGAGTGCCGTCTCTCCGAGCCGGCCGAGGAGCCGCTGGAAATCCCCGCCGACTTCGAGGCTCGGCATTCCGCCTGACGCCTGTTCCCCGAGCACCCGATGGCCCGCTGGCCCACCCATCTCTGGACGACGCTCTTCACCTACGGGGTGATCTTCGTGGGCTTTCCGCTCTTGTGCTTCCTGTTCTGGCTCTGGGTTCGCGGCGGCTGATCGCCCCGCCCCGAGAGCGTCCCTGACACACCCCATACGAAGGAGCGACTCCACGCATGCTGCACGCGATCGTCATGGCCGGCGGATCGGGAACGAGGTTCTGGCCGGCCAGCCGGGCGGCCCTTCCCAAGCAACTGCTGCCGCTGGCGGGCGAGCGCACGCTCCTCGAGGACACCGTCGCCCGCCTGGACGGGCTCGTGCCGCCGGAACGCACGATGGTGGTCACCGCCGCGCGATTGCTCGACGCCGTGCGTCGCCAGTTGCCGGGCGTGCCCGAGGCCGGGCTCGTGGGCGAGCCGTGCAAGCGTGACACCGCCCCCTGCATCGGCCTGGCCGCCCTGCTCGTCGCCCGCCATGATCCCGACGCCACGCTCGTGGTCATGCCGTCGGATCACGTGATCCGCCCGGCCGAGACCTTCCGGGCCGCCATCCGCCAGGCCGCGGCGCTCGTCGCAGGGACGCCCGGCCGGCTCGTCACCTTCGGCATCCGCCCCACCTATCCGGCCGAGAGCTTCGGCTACATCCAGCAGGGTGCGGCGCTGGCCGTCGCCGCCGGCGACGCCCCGGCCCATGCGGTCGCCAGCTTTCGGGAGAAGCCGCCGGCGGCGGTGGCCCGCGAGTATCTCGCCGCGGGCAACTACCTCTGGAACGCCGGCATCTTCGTCTGGAAGGCCGCCACGATCCTGGCAGCGCTGGCCGAGCGGCAGCCGGAATGCCTGGCTCGTCTCGAGACCATCGCGGCCGCCTGGGACGGGCCCGACCGCGAGCGGGTGTTCGGGGAGGAGTTCGCGGCCATCAAGGGCATCTCGATCGACTACGCCGTGCTCGAGCACGCCCGCGACGTGGCCGTGATCGAGGCCCCCTTCGGCTGGGACGACCTCGGCGGCTGGTCGGCCGTGGCCCGGCAGCGTCAGGCCGACGAGCGGGGCAACACGTTCGTGGGCCGGCACCTCGACCTCGGCTCGACGGGCACGATCGTGCACACCGGCGACGATCATCTCGTCGTCACGCTCGGGCTCGAGGATATGCTGGTGGTACACACCCCCGACGCCACCCTCGTGGCCGACCGGTCGCGCGAGGAGGAGGTGCGGAAGGTCGTGGCCGAACTCGAGCGTCGCGGATGGACGGAGTTTCTGTGAAGCTGCAGGTGGCTGCCCCACGAAGTGACGACCAGAGTGGCCACGGGTCTGTGACCCGTGGAATCGGCCTTCGAGCCCGACAGGTCTTCAGCGGGATGACATCCCGCTGCCACTTTCTCACGCTCGGGGTCGCCCATGCCATCTCGCCGGACGCTCCCTCAGGGCATCCTGCCCTTCGGTCGCTCGACGGAGACCTCGCTTCGCCATCCTGGCTGCGCTCGGTTTCCGACGCCGCTCGATTGGCACGGGCGACCCCTCGCCGGCCGGTGGTGCGTTCGATGGAACGTCTGGTGGCATCGAGTGCCGACAGAAAGTGGCCACGGGTCTCTCGACCCGTGGAATCCGTCCTCCATCCCGACACGCATTCAGCGGGATGGAATCCCGCTGCCACTTTTGGGATGCGCGGGATGACACGTCTCGGGCCGCTCTGGATCGCAGTTCTGTTGGTCGTCGCGGCCTTCTCGCCGGCGACGGCTGCCGATCAGACGGTGGCCGCCCGCGATGCGGGCTGGCTGGCCGCCTTCCGCCGGTCGCGG
>JBJTAA010000202.1:0-10380 GCA_046090525.1 Planctomycetota bacterium | reverse complement strand
AACCCTTCTGTCGTGGTGGGCCCGGGGTCCATTCTGGTCCGCGGTCATGGAGTCGCTCGTGCGTGGCGGACCGCCGGCCTTGGGCCGCCGGCAGCCCTGGTGCCTCAGACGAGCTCTTTCTTGGCGCCGATCCGCGTTCGAAGCCGCTCGGCCAGGAGGGCCACGTCGAAGGGCTTCTTGAAGCTCTCGTTGACGTGGGCCCGGTCGACCGTGATCTGCGAGCCGTCATCCGGCAGCAGGGCGATCACGATCGTGTCGGCATACTCGGGATTCCGCCGCAGGTTCTGGCAGATCTGCTGGGCGTCGATCCGGCCGATCGAGTAGTCCACCACGATGCAGTCGGGATGGAAGCTCTCGGCCTGGATGCCCGCCTCGAATCCGCTGGCGGCGACCTGGATCTTGAACGACTTCTCGACGGGGAGGTGGCGCTTGACGTTCTCGATCAGGACCTGGTCCTGGCCGACGAGCAGCACCTTCGCCATCGCCTCATCCTCGAGGTCGCCCAGCGGCATGCCGTGCTCCTTGAGGAACTTGATCAGATACTCCCGCGGGATGCGGCGGTCCTGGCTGCCGGGGATGCGGTAGCCCTTGAGCCGGCCGGAGTCGAACCACTTGCTCACCGTGCGGGGAGCAACTTTACAGATCTTGGCGACCTGGCCCGTCGTGAAAACCTTCATCGCGTGGACTCCATGATTGATCTTTCGTGTCCGGAATCGACCTGGCCAGTCCGCCGGTGTGAGACCCGCGGGACACGGCCCCCCTGCGGCGCGGAATCGGTCATCGCGGGGAGCGCCGCACCGTCGTGCCCCGCGCCGGAGAGTCCGAGGGCGCAGGAGGGGCGTGAGAAGGGCCTTCCGCCGGCCGCCGCCCGGTGGGCGACAGCGCGGCTCGAGGCCTGGATTCGCAGGATTCCCCCCCTGCGCCACGCGGCGGTCGTTACCCGGGGAAGCCCCCGGACACGTCCGCGACGTGACCATCCAGCCCTGTAGATCGAAAGATCGCGTCGTGCGACTTGAGTCGTTCTTCCCGGACGCACCGGTGGGAGCGGAAAAAGCGGTCTCAGGGGTGCTCCCGGGCTTGCCACTGCCGCGGCGCCGGGAGCGCGCCCGCACCCGGGCCTCAGGCCGCCCGGCTCGTCCGGGCGGCGGCGGCGGCCTCGAACCGCACCGAGACCCGCTTCGACACGCCCGATTCCTCCATCGTCACCCCATAGAGCGTGCCGGCGGCGGCCATCGTCTTCTTGGAGTGGGTCACCACGATGAACTGCGTGGCCGACAGGAAGTCCCGCAAGACCCCCACGAAGCGATCGATGTTGGCCTCGTCGAGGGCGGCATCGACCTCGTCGAGCACGCAGAACGGACTGGGCCGCGACCGGAAGATCGCCAGCAGGAGGGCGACGCAGGTCATCGTCTTCTCGCCGCCGGACAGGAGCGAGATGTTCCGCGGCTCCTTGCCGGGCGGGCGGGCGACGATCTCCACCGAGGTTTCGAGCACGTCCACGCCGGGCTCGAGGACGATGTCGGCCTGCCCGCCGCCGAACACCCGCTCGAAGAGCTCCCGAAAGTGACCGCGGACGGTCTCGATCGTCTCGCCGAGGAGCCGGCGGCTGTCCTCGTCGATGCGGGCGATCAGCTGCTCGATCGATTCGCGGGCCGCCGTCACGTCGTCGAGCTGGGCCTGCAGCGTCGCCAGCCGGGCGGTGAGTTCCTCCGCCTCGGCGAGGGCCTCCAGGTTGACGTTGCCGATGCCGGCGACCTTGCGGCGCAGCTGCTCGATCGCGGCCTCGAGTTCGGCGCGGTCTTCGGGCACCGGCTCCTCGGGCGGGGCGTCGTCGGCAGCCGGGGGGGCGTTCGTGGCGGGCTGTGCCGAGAACGCCTCGATGTCGAGGTCGTACTCGTCGCGGATCCGTTCCACGATCCGGGCCCGGCCGTGGCGGGCCTCGCCGGCCTCGAGCTCGCGGGCATGGATGCGCTCGGAGACCATCACCGCCCGGTCGCGGGCCGCGTCCCGCTCGTCGGTGACGGCCTGCCTGGCCGCTTCGGCGTGGCGGGCCTCCGCCTCGGCTCTGGCGAGCGCGAGCGCCGCCGTCTCCGCCAGCCAGGCGGCCTCGGCGTGGGCCGACGACGCGGCCAGCAGTTCGAGTTCCCAGCTGCGGATGCGCAGCGCGGCCTCCGCGATGGCCGCGTCGGCGGCGGCGATCTCGTCGCGTCGCGCCGCGGCCCGCCTGGCGAGGCCCGCGGCCTCGTCGCGGTGGCGGGCGAGCTTCTCGCCGCCCGCCACGAGCTCGATCCTCAGCCGGTGAAGCTCGTCGCTGATCTCGCTGCGGCTGCGCTCGAGGCTCTCGACGGCGGCCCGTCGGCGGCCGGTCTCCGCCTCCGCCGCAGCCAGCGTGGCGTCGGCCTCGACGACCGCTGCCCGGGCGGCACGGGCCGCCGCGTCGGCGGTGATCGCCCGCCGCTCCGCGTCGTGTACGGCAACCTCGGACGCGGCGATCGCTTCGTCGGCGGCCCGCTCGTCGCGGCCGATCCGGTCGAGTTCCGCGCGGGCCATCGCGATCGCGTCGGCCGCCTGCTGCTGCCGGCCCCGGGCCGCCGTGAGGTCCGCTCCGAGGCGGACCACGTCGGCCTCGTGGGTGGTCACGTCGGCCGTCGCCGCGTCGACCGCTGCGGCGAGCGAGCGGGCCCGCTCCTCGAGGTCACGAAGCTCGCTGCGGCGGGTCACCAGCCCCGTGGCCGCGTCGGCCGGCGGGCCGACCTCGAGGCCGCCCGTGGCAGAGAGGCAGTCGCCCGAGCGACTGAGAAAGAGCGTGCCCAGGGGCGCCTCGGCCAGGAGCGGCGCGGCGTCGCGCACCGACTCCACCACCCAGGCCCGGCCGAGGAGCCTGCGGACGAGCACGGGATCGGAAGCTGGCCCGTCGGCGGCCTCGAGGACGAGCCGATCGAGCCGGCCCACGACGCCCCCCCCGCGCGGCTCGAAGTCGGGCGGCTCGGGGAGCGCGGCGGCAGCCAGCAGTCCGACGCGGCCGCCGGCCGCGAGCGTTTCGCGGCCTTCCGCGGCCGTCGACCAGCCGGCATGCCAATCGATCGCCTCGTCGAGCGACGCGACGAGCAGGCTCTGGCTCGCACGGCCGAGTGTGAGATCGACGAGCGCCGCCCAGGCGACCGGCACGACGAGGCAGTCGGCCAGCAGGCCGGCCAGCCCCGGCACCGTGGCCGGCTCGTCCAGCAGGAGTCGCCGGGCCGAATCGGAGAGGCCTTCCTGGCGCGACACCAGATCCCGCAGCACGTCGCGCCGCTCGCGGCACGCCTCGGCCGCCGCCCGCCGGTCGGCGAGCTCCCGCCAGGCCTGCTGGAGCCGCAGGTTCGCGTCGCGGTGCGCACTGTCGGCGGCTTCGACCTCGCGGCCCGACTGGGCCAGCCGCGCCTGGAGCGACTGCACGTGCCCCTCGCCCGCCGCGCGGGCCTCGCCCAGCCGCGCCCGTCGGCCCGAGGCGACCAGCGCCGCGTCGCGGGCGGCCTCCACCTCGCCGGCCAGTGTGGCGGCCCGTGCTTCGGCCACCTCCGCCGCCGCCTCGGCCCGCAACGTTCGCTCCCGGGCCGCGTCACACGCCGCGGCCGCGTCCGCGAGCGAGCGGCGGGCCGTGTCGGCGTCATCCCCCGAGCCGACCACCTGCCGCTCGCAGTCGGCAAGCCGCTCCTCGATCGCGGCGACCACCGCCGCCTGTTCGGTGACCAGCTTCGCCTTGGCGGCGGCCTCGTCGGCCACGGCCGCCGCCTCGCGGAGCGTGCGGTCCAGGGCCGCCGCCAGCCGCTCGCCCTCGGCCTCGAGGTCGACTCGCCGGGAGCGTTGCCACTGGAGCGTCGCCGCGGCTGCAGCCGCCCGCTGACCGGCTTCGGCCGCGGCCGTGCGCAAGCCGACCAGCACGGTCTGCATCGCCGTGGCCGCGTCACCGAGCCTGGCGAGTTCGTCGGTCGTGGTCGCGACCAGGGCCTCCGCCTCGGTCAGCGCCGCCCGGTCGGCGGCGAGCGCCTCCTCCACCGCCGCCACGGTGGCGTCGACGCCGGCCAGGTCGCGGGTCGCGGCGGCGATCCGCAGCGTCTTCAGACGATCGGTGAGCGTGCGCCAGCGGCGGGCCTTGGCCGCCTGGTTGCGGACCGTCTCCAGCCGGGCCGAGACCTCGCCCACGATGTCGGCCAGCCGCTGGCGGTTCAGTTCGGCCCGCTCGAGCCGGCGGAGCGCCTCCGCCCGCCGCGCCCGGAAGCGGGTGATGCCGGCCGCCTCCTCGAACACGGCCCGGCGGTCGCGGCCGGAGGCGGTCAAGAGCGCGTCCACGCGGCCCTGCTCGATCACGCTGTAGGCCTCGGTGGCGGCGCCCGTGCCGGAGAACACCTCGCGGATGTCCTTGAGCCGCGCCGTCTCGCCGTTGACGAGGTATTCGCTCTCGCCGCTGCGGTAGACGCGGCGCATGATCTGCACCTCGTCGGCGGCCAGCGGGAGCTCGCGGCTGCGGTTGTCGAAGACGAGCGCCACCTCCGCCATGTTGAGCGGCTTGCGGCCGGTCGAGCCGGCGAAGATGACGTCGGTCATCTCCTTGCCGCGCAGGCTGCGGGCGGACTGCTCGCCCAGCACCCACTTGATGGCGTCGACGACGTTGGACTTGCCCGAGCCGTTGGGGCCGACGACCGCCGTCACGCCCGCCGGAAACTCGAATCGCGTCCGGTCGGCGAAGCTCTTGAAGCCGAACAGCTCGAGCGCCTTGAGGCTGATCATGAGCGTTCGTCGGCCCGGCCCGCGTCGCCGGCCGCCGCGCTCGAGTCGGCGTCGTCGTCGTCGCGGGCGGAGGCCTCCTCGCGGATGGCGGGTCGGCCGTCGAAGGCGTCCGGCACGGCGTCGAACGCCAGGCGGCTGGAGAGGAAGCGGCCGGCGGCCGCCTGCTGCAGGAACTGGACGGCGTCGGGGTAGCCGCCGCCGAGGTCGATGATCGCCCGCACGATGGCCGCCGCGTCGGCGGGCACCTCGGCGTGCTGGTCGGACTGCCCGGGGAGGAAGCGGCTCACCTCGGCGGTGGGCCCGTCGACGACGACCACGATCGACCGGCCGGCCTCGGCCCGCAGGCCGCGGCCCACCGGATGCTCCGTGCCGAAGAACACGAGTTCGGGGCGGTCCCGCCTGGTGGAGTGGATCATCGGCGGCCCGGCGACGTCGACCAGGTGCAGCCGGCAGGCGTCGCCCAGCTGCTCGCCGCGAACCAGCGGCATGCCGGGATCGAGCCGTTGCAGCGCGCGGAACGCCCCATATCTCGTCTCCGCGCTGCGGCTGGTGAGCAGGCCCTCGAGGGCGTCGATGCCGTTGGCGTCGTCGATCACGGAGAGCGCCGCGAGCGCCGCCGGCCGCGCGCTCCGCAGCGTCCTGGCCGCCTCGGCGAGATGCCGGGCCGCGACCGATTCGCCCAGATAGGCGAGGGCCTCGGCCGCCGCAAAGCGGATCTCGGCGTCGTCGCTCTCGAGCGCCTGCTTGAGGGTCGGGATGCCGTCCTTGCCGATGGCCTCGAGCCGCACGGCCGCCGCGGGAGCGGTGACAGGATCGGCCAGCTGCCGCGCGAGCAGCTGCATGCGGGCATGGCGGCCCTCGGGGGGCTCGATCACGGCCACGCTCTGGACCACGCGGATGTAGCGGGGCAGGTTGTGCCGATAGAGCGCCGGCACCTCGAGCTGGATGTAGCGGTCGGTCTTGGGAGTGGCCACACCCCGCTTGGCGCCGCGGATCACCGTGTGGAAGCGGCGGTTGATCCAGTCGCCGAGCCGCTTCGACATGGCGAACGAGCGATGCTCCGCGGCGATCACGAGCCCGAGCTCACGGTCGGCGAGCGCGATGCCGCCGCCCGGAACGATCGCCCGGACGCGGGACTTCGAATCGAGCGTGCCGCTCGACACGGGATCGACGAGCAACGCGCCCTCCGCCACGCCGAGTTCGTGGCCGTCGCGGATCACGTTGCCGACGACGGCCTTCTCCGCGAGCCGCGTCTTCATCAGCCAGCCGCCGGCGAGGCTCGTGGTGTCGTGGTTGGCGGGCACCTCGACGGCGATGTCGAAACGGTCCCCCTTGCGGCAGCCGGGGGGCAGGTAGCCGTGGGCCCAGACGAGCGACGTGCTGAGCGACGCCAGGAGCGTGTTGGGATCGATCACGCCGCGGGCCTGCATGTCGGCGAGCAGGGCCGCCCGCTGCGGACCCGGCGGGGGATCGCTGCCGGTGTCGGCCAGCCCCGTCACCAGGGCCGGCGCCTCGATCCGCCGGGCCGAGAGTCCCCAGGGAGCCGTGTAGTCGCCGACGAGCTTGGTGCCCTCCTCGAGGTTCGCCAGGGCCTCGATTTCCGGGCTCTGGCTGCGAATCGCCGGCCCCGCACAGCCGGCGAGCGCTGCCGCGACCGCCGCGGCGAGCGGCCAGCAGCATGCAGACGGGCGGTGTGGTCGGATGCCAACCATGCCGAACCTTCCTTGAAGAGGCCGCGCCCGGACGACACGACGGACCGCCGCGGCCGCCGAACACGGGGGCGGGAGGGTAGGTGTCGCGGCCGCGGGGGGTCAAGGGTGCTTTGGCCTCTGGCCAGCCGTCCGGGCCGCGCTCCGGACGCCGGTGTTTCACGGTCCAGATCGCCTTGGCCGCGGGCGGGGGCCTTGCTAGTGTCCGCCGCCGCGGGCCCGCGGGGACCGCCCCGGACGGGCCATCGAGACAGGTGCGGAGACGAGTTTGTGACGACGTTTCAGGAAAGCGGTTTGGGCGTGCACGTGCGCTGGATGATCCGCCGCGACATGCCGGAGGTGTTGCTCATCGAACGGGAGGCCTTCGAGTTTCCCTGGTCCGAGGAGGACTTCACCCGCTGCCTCCGCCAGCGGAACTGCATCGGCATGGTGGCCGAGATGGCCGATTCCGTCGTCGCCTTCATGATCTACGAGCTGCACCGCTCGAAGCTTCACGTGCTCAACTTCGCCGTGCTGCGGTCGCATCGCCGGCTCGGCATCGGCACCCGGATGATGGAGAAGCTGATCGGCAAGCTGACACCCGACCGCCGGGCACGCATCGTGCTCGAGGTGCGGGAGACCAACCTGCCGGCCCAGCTCTTCTTCCGGTCGCTGGGCTTCCGGGCCACCTCGGTGCTCAAGGACTTCTACCAGGACTCGACCGAGGACGCGTACCTCATGCAGTTCCAGGCCGACCCGCTCCCGGGCGAGCGTCGGATGGCGGGCTGAGGCCGCCGCCGAGGGCCGCTGCGGCCGCGCGGGTCAGGCGGCGGAGACGGGCGAGCGACGCCCTGGGCGTCGGCGCGTGGGCGAAGAGCGTGCAGATCGGCCGGCCCGCCGGGATCACCTGCGGCGGGCGGGGAATGTCGGCCAGCATGGGCCAGCCTTCGCGCGGTGGGCCGGCGAGCGCCTCGAGGGCCGCAATCCGCGCCTCGTCGATCGCTGTGTCGTGGCGTGCGAACAGGATCGCCTTCGACCAGGCGCCGTCGCGCGGCCGAGGTGCGGCGGGCGGGGGCGCGAGGCCGCAGGCGGCGAGCTGCGCCGTGGCGAGCGACAGGCCCGTGGCCCGCTCGACGAGTTCCATCGAGGCGGTGGGCCGCGGGTTCACCTCGATGACGTGGAGACGACCATCCCGATCGACGACGATGTCGACACCCACGAGGCCGACGAGCCCGAACCGCTCGCCGAGCAGCCCGCCGAGCCGATCCAGTTGCTCGCGCACCGCCAGCGCAAGCGTGGCCGGATCGAGATCGAGCGACCCGCAGTAGTGGAATGGTCGGGCATGACACCAACGCCGGCCCACCAGTTGGCGGCTTGCGCCCACGAGCCGGCTGCGCTCGGCCGCAAGCAGGAAGGCGGCCGCCAGCGGCCGGCCGGCGACCCGTCGCTGCCAGACGACGTCGTCGCGCCGGTCCTGGCTCGCGGTCGCGCCGTGCCACGGCTCGATGCCGTGGCCGCCGGCCGACCGCCGCGGCTTGACGATCCAGGAGCCGTCTTCCGGCAGGCCGGTCGGATCGCTGCGAGTCTCCGGGAACGCGAGGCCCGCCGCCCGCAGGGCGACGGCCAACGGTTCCGGGTCACGGACCGCGGCCACCGCCTGCGGCGGGCAGCCCGCCAGGCACCGCTCGCGGGCGATCGCCGCGAGCAGTTCGGGATGGTTCTCGAGCGCGCCTGAGTAGATCACCGGGCCCGGGGGACACATCGCGACCGCGGCCGGCAGTCCCGCGGGATAGGGCCGGGCCTCGAGGACCGTCGAGGCCACGGCGCGGAGATCCCGGTCGCCGAACAGGTCGATCGCATGCACGGCGTGGCCGGCCCGCGCCGCCGACGCCGCCAAGCCGCGCACGCTCGCGCCCACGATCACGACGTCGCCGCGGCGGCACGGTGAGGAAGACACGACGATTCCGGCGAACGGTCCTGGATTTCAAGGGTTGTGGGACCCCGCTGAGATGGTATCCTGACCCCTCGTTTTTGGATCCCGAGTCTTCACGAGGACAACAGAAATGTCGATGTTCATTGGCGAGGCGCTGGCTGGCGATGGCAACGAGGTGGCCCATATCGATCTCCTGATCGGCAGCAAGGATGGCCCCGTGGGCGTCGCCTTTGCCAACGCCCTGGCCCGGCAGAGCGAGGGGCACTCGAACCTGCTGGCCGTCCTCGCCCCCAACGTCGCCGTGAAGCCGGCGACCGTGATGATCACGAAGGTGACCATCAAGGGCGCCAAGCAGGCGGTGCAGATGTTCGGCCCCGCCCAGGCCGCCGTCGCCAAGGCCGTGGCCGACAGCGTCGCCGCCGGCGTGATCCCGAAGAGCGATTGCGAGAACCTCGTGATCGTCTGCGGCGTGTTCATCCACTGGCTCGCCGAGGACGACAAGAAGATCTACGAGTACAACTACAAGGCCACGATGGACGCGATCGCCAACGCGATGAAGGGCAAGCCCACCGCGGACGAGATGGTGGCCCAGAAGGACAAGGTGCAGCACCCGTTCAAGGGGTTCTGAAAAGAGCGCCCGCCGGGGCATCCATGCCCCCGGCGGGCTTGCGTGGCCGGAGGGGCAGCCAAGGTGCCCCTCGGCCACGGGCGCCGGGCCTCCAGCCCGGCAGTCGTCGATCGGTATGATTGGGCTGGCGGAGGGCAAGCCGAGGTTGCCCTCGCCGGCCCTTCGGCCGCCCTCCGGGCGGCCAGTCGTCGTGTGAAGTGGAGCGGTCGTTGCGGCCCAGGTGCCCCTCGGCCACGGGCGCCGGGCCTCCGGCTCGGCGCGCGGTGCACACCTTTATCAGTAGCCGCGGGCTCCCAGCCCGCGGAGATCGCGATGCCGAAGCGAGTCCTCATCCAGCTCGACGCTGATCCGCAGCCGAGCACCTTCGACGCGGTCGTCGCCGTCGACGCCGGAGCCGACGTGCTCCTGCGACACGGCGGCGTGACGCCGGACAACGTCGTGCCGCTCGTGCACGGGGCGATGTTCACCCGCGGCGGACCGGATCTCGCCTCCACGGCGATCTTCGTGGGCGGCTCCGACGTGGCCGCCGCCGAGGCGATCGCCCGGCGGGTCGCGAAGACCTTCTTCGGGCCCGTGCGGGTGGGCGTGCTCGTCGACCCGTCGGGGGCAAACACCACCGCCGCGGCGACCGTGGTGGCGGCGATGCGGCACCTCGTCGCTGGCCGCGAGCCGCTCAGGGCGGTGGTGCTCGGCGGCACCGGGCCCGTGGGCCAGCGCGTCGGGCGGCTCCTGGCCCGCAAGGGCTGCCACGTGACGCTCGCCTCCCGCTCGCTCGAGCGGGCCGAGAGCGTCGCGGCAGTGATCCGTGAGCAGGTCGGCGGAGCGGCCGTGGGGGGCGTCGAGTCGCGGGGGAGCGTCCGGAGCGGCTCGCCGCTGGCCAACGTGCTCGCGGCTGCCGATCTCGTCATCGCCGCCGGCGCGGCCGGCGTCGAACTGCTCGACGCCGCGGGGCGCGAGGCCGCCGCGCAGGCGCGGGTGCTGGTCGACGTCAATGCCGTGCCACCGGCCGGCATCCACGGGATCGTCGCCGGCGACAAGGGGCGGGCCGAGGGCAGGTCGATCCTCTACGGCGCGCTTGGCGTGGGGGGCACGAAGATGAAGATCCACAAGGCCTCGATCGAGCGGATCTTCACGCAGCCCGACGCCTTCCTCGACGCCGAAGAGCTCCTCGCGATCGGCGAGTCGATCGGCTGAGCGGGCCGGCCTCAGCGGCCGAATCCTGCCAGCACCACGATCGCCAGCAGGATCGAGACGCCCACCACGATCATCAGCAGGTTGCGGCGAATCCGTCGCGCCCGCCGCTCCTCCGGCGAGAGCCGGCGGATCTCGATCACCTCGCCCCCCACCCGCACCGTCCGCAC
>JBJTAA010000201.1:0-13064 GCA_046090525.1 Planctomycetota bacterium | reverse complement strand
GCGCCCGGTTCGGGAACCGCGGCCACGCTTCCCAACCCGCCGAGGGTCGACGGGGCCGCGGGGAAGTAGTTGCCCTGGTCGTACGTGCCGGCGCCGAGGATCGCGAGCAGATCCAAGAGGTCGGTCGTGCCGTCGTAGTTGAAGTCGCCCTGGTCCCAGACGGCCGGCACCGGCTGCTCGTAGGTTCCCGATCCGAGAATCGCCAGCAGGTCGAGCAGATCGACCGTGCCGTCGAGGTTCACGTCACCCGGGGACGCGAACGACACCCGCGCCGAGCCGTCGCCGGCCACCGTGTAGCCCAACGCCCGCGTGCCCCCCGAAGAGGCGGCCGCCGTCGAAGTGATGCCGGTGGTGCCGTTCCAGGCGCCGCCGTTCGAGCCCGCGATGATGTCGGCCCGCAGGGCGGCCGCCGTGATGCCACCGGCGGCGACGCCGATCTCGCCCGAACCGAGGTCGATCTTGCCGCCGCCGCTGGTCTGATCCACGGTTAGCGTGGCCACGCCGACGGTCACCCTGGCCGCGTCGGGCAGATCGACCAGGCCGCCCGGCCCGACGACCAGGGCCGAGCCGCCGGCGATCGTGCCCGAGTTGATCGTCAGCGTCGTGATGCCGGTCGCCGCATTCACGTCCAGGCCTCCGGTGATCGTGCCGCCGTTGAGCGTGACGGCGGGCGCCTTCATCGTGATGCCCCCGGCGATGGCGAGCCTGGCCCCGCTGGCGATGGTGACGGCGCTCGAGGCCACCGCGTTGTCGTTGGCCACCTCGAGCGTGCCGGCCGACACGGTGGTGGGGCCCGTGTAGGAGTTGGCCGCGTCGAACACGACCGTGCCCGCCCCCGTCTTGGTCACCGAGCTGGCCACCAGGATCTGGGCGTAGCCCGCCTGCGACTGCGTCTGCGACCCGCTCGGCACGTCGATCACGATGTCGGAGGAACCCGATCCATAGCTGGCCTTCATCACGTAGCCGGCCGTCGGCGTGGTGCCATCGAAGGTCGCCGTGGTCGGGACCATCGTGATGCTCGTGGCGAGCGACGTGCCCTGCTGGGTGTTGTAGCTGGCGAGGCTGTACCAGCCGACGTCGTTGTGGGTGTAGTCGGTGCCGGCGCCGTTGCCGTAGACGTAGGTCTCGTAGCTGCCTCCCGTGATCGAGGCGGTCGAGTCGGCGGTCGTGAAGAAGCCGCCCGTGAAGGTGTCGCTGCCGCTGACCGAAGCCACGTTGAGGAACAGCCGCACGACGTTGCCCGCTGCCAGCGGGTTGGGCAGCGGGCTCGAATCGGTCAGTCGGAGGACGTCGTTCCCGCTGGCCCTCGGCGTCGACCAGGAGGGATCGGCGTTGGCCGTGTTGAAGTCGAACAGGAAGCCCGTCGTGGCCGACGTGGCGACGCTCGCGGCCGTCAGGATGCCGGGGCCGAGATCGCCCTGGGGCGAGATCGTGCCGGCGCCGCTGACCGCGGCCGCGACCGTGCCCGAGCCCGAGAGCTGTCCGCCCGCGGCGACCGAGACGCCCGACGTGGCCGACAGGGCGCCGTTGACGCGCAGCGTGCCGGCGTTCACGGCCGTAGCGCCGGCGTGGGCCGCGTTGACCTCGATCACGAGCGAGCCCGGGCCGGTCTTCGTGAGCCCGCCGGCACCGGTGAGGGCCGTGTTCGCGCCGATCGTGATGGACTGGCCGGCACTGGCATCGAAGGTGCCACCGGCGGCGCCGAGCGAGAGATTGATCCGGCCCGACGACGTCGCATCGAGGCCGTTGATGGTGAGGCCGCCCCCCGATAGGTTGCCGAGCGTGCCACCGTCGATGGCGAGGGTGCGAACGGTGGCCGCCGGGTTGAAGCTCGTGCCGGTGCCGGATGCGATCGTGGTGGCCCGCAGGCTGCCGCCGGTGAGGTTGTAGGTCGGCAGCAGCGTGACGAGCCCGGTGCCGGCGCCGTCGCCGAGCGTGATCGTGCCGATCGACACGGTGCCGCCCGCCTGGTTGAAGGTCGACGTGAGCGTCGGCGCGCCGCCGTTGCTCTTGGACGCCATGGTCAGGGTGCTCGCCGTGAGCGTGCCGGCCGGCATCGTGAGGCTCGACGTGTCGTTGATGGTGTCGACGTTCGCGATGTGGCGGCCGATGCGGAGATCGGAGACCAGTGCGTCGAGCGAGCCGCCCGTGAGGTTGACAACGCCCTCGCCCCGGCGGGCGCCCGAGCTCGTCTCGCCGATGGTCCACGTGGCCATGGCGCTCGTGCCGTCGGCTCCCCGCAGCGTGAGCGTCGGATTGGTGAGGCCCGTCTGAAAGTCCACGACGCCGCCGGCATTGAAGCCGCCCACCTGAAAGGTTCCGGTGCGGAACGTGTTCGAGGTGCCGAGACGCAGCCGCGCCGTGTTGCCGTTG
Organism: Planctomycetota bacterium; assembly: GCA_046090525.1. GTDB lineage: Bacteria > Planctomycetota > Planctomycetia > Pirellulales > UBA1268 > QWPN01. The sequence continues at coordinate 10,691 of JBJTAA010000201.1, read as the reverse complement.
TTGCCGGTGGAGTTGCCCCCACCGACCTGGATGAGCGAGGCGGTCATTGAGTTCGTGCCACCAGCCGTCCCCCCGGCCGCGAGGTTGACGACCATCGAGGTCGTGACGCTGCCGGTGTTCACCGTCTGCACGTTGAAGGCCCGCGTCGAGCGGTCGAACGCGAACGAATCGAGGCCGGAGAAGCTGTAGGTGACGCCGTTGCTTCCGCTCAGTTGCAGGGCGGCGTCGCCGTTGACGAGCAGGCTGCCCCCCGTGCCGGTGATCGTCTTGTTGCCCGCCGTGTTGTCCATCACGATCGTGCGGACGGTCTGGCTCGTGGAGCCCACGTTGAGCGTGCCGGTGGCCTGGGTGAACCGCAGGTTTTGGCCGGCCGGCAGCAGGGCCGCGCCGCCGAGCGCGAGCGTGCCGCCGGCGATCCGGGTCTCGCCGGTGTAGGAGATGGGGCCCAGGAGCGTGACCGTGCCGGCGTCCGTCTTCACGAGGCCGTTGCCGGCCGCGGTCTCACCGACTGGGCCCTCGATCACGAGGTTCACCGCCGCGTTCCCCGAGCCGATCTGCGACTGCGAACCCGAGAGCGTGATCGTGCGGGTCGCGGGGAGGGTGACCGTGCCGCTGTTCGAGCCGGGCTCGGCCAGCAGGCGGGCGCCATTGGCGATCGTGATGTCGTTGTCGGCGTTGCCCAGGCTCCCGTTGCGATCGATGCCCAGGATGCCTCCGCTGATGACGATCGGGCCGGAGTAGGTCTGGTCTGCTCCGTTGAAGCGCCACGTCAACTTCCCGGCCCCGGTCTTCTCGAAGCCCTGGGTGCCCTCGAGGTTGGCGTACATGAAGATGGTCGTGTTGTTGGTGGCGACGTTGATCACCGGAACTCCGGTGGCGGTCTGGGCCGTGAGGATGTCGGTCGTGGTGCCGGTGGTCCCGAGCACGACGCTTCCCGTGGCGATGTTCGTGGCGAGGGTGCCGAACGTGTAGGGATACGTGCCGCCGGTCCCCGTGTCGCTCACGTTGACCGTCAGGGCGGTGTTGATGTTCACGATCGCACCGCTCGCGTTCGGCACGGTGCCGAGGTCCCAGTTGGAGCCGGTGCCCCACTCGCCGTTGGTCGCGCCCGTCCAGAGCCACGTGGTCTGTGCCTGGGCGGCACCTGCCGTCGCCAGCAGGCAGGCGAGGCCATGAAGAAGGTGCCGAGACCAGAGCCCCGTTCCCCGGGCTGACAAGAAAGCGATTGCTCGCATGGCTGAGTCCCCCCACGTCGAAAACCGTCCGCCCATCCGGTGCCGGCCGATGAGGCGCAAGCCCGACTGCACGGGGCCCGCGTCGGCCGCCGTAAGAGTGAACCAAGCCCCTCCCACGGCGTCTTGTCGCATCTTTGTGCGGCAGGCGTCGGAAGGAACGGTTACGGGGCTGTGATTCCTCTCGTGATGCTGCCCCCGCGTAGGGTGGACGCATGGGTCGCGGTACACTTGAAGACAGCGGGCTGGCGACCGGCGCGGGGTGGTCACGGGGCGGTCCAGCTCCCCAGATAGGGACAGGCGATGGGTACGTGGGGTGGTCGCAGGGCGGGGCGATGGCTGGCGGGGCTCGTCATGGCCGTCGGCGGACTTCCCGCCGTGGCCGGCGGGCTCCTCGACGCCACGGGTCGCTTCGCGATCCAGCACTGGACGGTGGAGGACGGTCTGCCCGATGCGCCGCTCACCGGGGTCGCAATCGCGGGCGACGGGTCGGTCGCGGTCGCGTCGCGCACGACGCTCGCGCGGTTCGACGGGGTCGCCTTCACGCCGCTTGACCCGCCGCTCGTCGCAGCTCTCCACGCCCGCATCGGCAGCTTTTGGAACATCGGCTTCGATCCAGCGGGGCGGCTCTGGGTTCAGGGGGCACGGGCGATCGCGAGGCTCGTCGACGAGGCCGCCGGCAACGCGTCTGGTTGGCGGGTGCATGAACCGGCCAACGGCACGATCATGAGCCTCGCCTTCACGCCCGACGGGCGGCCGCTGGTCGTGGGGCGAAACACGGTTTTCGTGCTCGACGGCACGGCGCTCCGCGAGCTGCCGATCGACGCGCCGCAGGGGGCGGGCTGGCGGTATGGGGGCGTCGATCAGGCCACGGGCACCCTCTGGCTCTGGGGGGGCGACGAGGCGAGCCGCTCCCTGCTTTGCGGACCGCTCGCGACCGCCGATGGAGAGACGGTGGTGATGGAGCTGGCGGAGCCCGGCATGGCGGCACGCTTGGTGTCCATGGCGTTCGGTGCCGCGGGCCCGGTGGCGCTCTTGCAGGACGCCGCGCTCGCCCGCGGCGATGGCGGGTGGCGGCCCGTGGTGAAGCTGCCCGATACGGAGCGTCGCGACAGCGGCAAGATCGCGGCCGCGGGCGACGGCACGCTCTGGATCTCCAGCCACAACGGGCTGCTGGCCGCCCGCGACGGCGAACTCGACCGGCCGACGGCGCGGCTGCCGGCCTTCTCCTACTTCACGCGAGGGCTCGTGGCCGATCCCCAGGGGGGGGCGTGGGCGGCCTGCAACAGCGGGCTCGTGGCGATCCGCCGCACGCGGGTGCAGGCCGAGCGGATCGGCGAATGCCGCGCGGTGCTCGAACGTGCCGATGGGTCGCTGCTCGTGGGGCTGCCGGGCGCGGTGCGGGAGCTGCCCGCGGAGGGCCCAGGGAGCGGCGCCGAGGCGGGGCGGCTCCTGGCCACGCTCCCTGATTCGGCCGTGCCCACCGCGCTCGTGGAGGACGGTGAGGGTCGGCTATGGGTCGGCACACGGGACAGCTTCCTGCTCCGGATCGAACAAGGCGCCGTGACGAGGGTTACGGGGCCCGACGCCTATGACCGCGAACTCCGCTCGATCCAGGCGCTCGCCGTCGATGGCGCCGGCCGGATCTGGGCGGCCACGGGCAACGGCCTGGCCGTGCAGTCGGACGGGGCGACCGACTCCTTCCGCTTCATCCCGGGGTTTTCCGGCCGCGATTCGCCGTTCGTCATCGGCCTCGCCGCCGACGATGCCGGCGGGGTGATCGTGGCGTCGGCGGCGACCGGCGTCATCCGGCTCACGGCCGACGGCAAGCCGACTCCGATCCTCCCGGCGGCCGACCTGCCCGGCCGGCGCGAGACCGTGCTGTTTCGCGACTCCGAGGGCACGCTCTGGGTGGGCGGCGATCGTGGACTCGTACGGATCGCCGTCGACGGCTCGGCCTTCCGGATGACGCCCGCCGCCGGCCTCGTCGACGACGCGGTGGTGCAACTCATCGAGGACCGGCACGGCAGGCTCTGGGTGGCCGGACGCAACGGATCCCTGCAGGCCATCCGGCTCGCCGATCTCGCGGCGCTCGCCGCCGGTCGCACGAGCGTGGTCCGCGGCACGGTGCTCGGGGCGCTCGACGGGCTGGGCGACGACGAGTGCATCGGCCGGCTCTTCCGGTCGGTGGCCAAGCCCGCGACGCGAATCGTCGTGCCGCTGGCGACTGGGCTCGTGCGGTTCGCCCCGGAGGCCGTGGCGGATCGCGAGCCGGCCCGCCTGCCCCCGGTCGTGCGTCGCAGTCACGACGGGTTGTTCGAGTACGCTGCCCAGGGGCTCGCGTGGGGCGAGCGGCCGCTCTTCCAGACCATGCTCGCGGGCGTCGACCGCGGCTGGTCGCCCCCCTCCGCCGAGACGCGCCGCGACTATGCGACGCTGCCACCGGGGAACCACGAGTTCCGGGTGCGGCTCGTGGCCGGTGAGACCGATCACGATTTCCCTCTGGCCCGGCTGGCCGTGACGGTAGCCGCCCCATGGTGGCGTTCGCCGGCGGCCGTCATGGGCCTGTCGGCGCTGGCCGCCGTCGCCGGTTGGGCGCTCTCCCGCGGCCTCGCGCGGCGGCGGATCGCCTATCTCGAGCGGCAACGTGAACTCGACCGGGAGCGGGCCCGGATCGCCCGCGACATTCACGACAGCCTCGGGGCCGGGCTCACCCGCGTGGCCCTGCTCAGCGACCTGGCCCGCCGCAGCGAGCGTTCGACGGACGTGCGCGAGCGGCTCGACGCCATCCACCGCGACGCCCGCGCCCTCACCCGCTCGGTGGACGAGATCGTCTGGGCCGTCAATCCCGGCAACGACACCGTGGGCAGGTTCGTGTCGTACGTCGTGCACGATGTCGAGCAGTGCGCACGGGCGGGGGATCTCTCGCTGCGGCTCGACGTGCCCGACGGTCTGGACGACGATCCTCCCCTGCCGGCCGGCGTCAGGCACCACGTCTGCCTCGCCGTCCGCGAGCTGCTCCAGAACGTGCTCCGGCACGCGCAGGCCACCCACGTCGACTTCAGCATCACGGTCGACGACCGCTGGCTCACGGTCACGGTGGCCGACGACGGCGTGGGCTTCGAGGGGGACGGCGATCCGACGATCGGCCAGGATGGCATCGCCAACGTGCGGGCCCGCGTGGCCGAGGCCGGAGGCCAGGTGACGTTCGAGGCGGGTGCCCGCGCGGGCACGCAGGTGGTGATCAGGGTGCCGCTCGACGGGCAGGGCTCGCGGGAGGCGTTGAACGGGAGGATGGTCCATGCCACGTGAGGCGACGATCGAAGCGGCGGGGCGGTCCGTCGAGGGGCTGATCCGGGTGGCGTTCGTCGAGGACGACCGAGGCACGCGCCGCCATCTCCGGGAGATCGTGTCGGCCGACCCGGCCTGTCGGTGCGTCGGCGAGTTCGCCGACGTGGCCGCAGCGATCGCGGGGCTGCCGGTGGCGGCGCCCCATGTCGCGCTCGTCGACGTCAACCTGCCCGACGGCACGGGCATCGACGTGGTGCGGGCGCTCGCGGCGACCATGCCCGAGACGGAGTTCGTGATGCTCACGGTCTATCAGGACGGCGACCTGCTGTTCGAGGCCCTGGCCGCGGGCGCCCACGGCTACCTGCTCAAGCCGGTGGGTGTGGACGACCTGCTGGCGGCCATCCGCGACGTCATCTCCGGCGGGGCGCCGATGTCGAGCATGGTGGCCCGCAGGATCGTGCGGTCGTTCGAGCGGGCGGTGACGGTGAAAATGGCGCCGGCGCCGCCGGACGAGCGGGTGGAACTCGCCCCGCGGGAACGCGAGGTGCTCGACCTGCTGGCCGCCGGGGCCATGTACAAGGAAGTGGCCCGGCAGCTGGGCGTGAGCCGCAACACGGTGATCACCTACATCCGCAGGATCTACAAGAAACTCCACGTCCACTCCCGGCATCATGCCGTCGAGCGGTATCGTCGCATGCGGTAGCGACAGGCGGTTTCAGGCCGGACGGGCCGGCACCGTATCATGGACGGGTCGGATCGACCGGCCGGCCCGCCCCCGTGGAGACCAGATTCCCAATGCACCATGCGTGCCCCGCTTCGAATCGGTGGCGGTGGGCGGCGGCCCTGGTGGCCCTGCCGCTCTCGCAGGCCGCCGCGGCCGATCCCGGGTTCGTGCTCGAGCTGCCCGGTGGCGGACGGCTGCCCGGGGCCTTCGTCGAGCGCCCCGCCGGCGCCGGCCCGCTCGAGACACTCACCTGGCGGAGTCCGTTGTTCGAGACGCCATTCGAGTTTCGGGTCGACGAGATCGTCGGCGTACGTTCGAGCGGCACCACGGCGGCCGGGGAAGATCCCCGGGGGTTCAGCTGCCGGCTCACCGGGGGCGACGTGATCGACGGCGAACTCGAGGCCATCGACGAGCGGCACGTGGTCATGGTGCCGCCGGGAGGGGAGGCCCTGCGCATCGAGCGTGCGATCGTGACCTCGATCGCCCGACGCAAGGCGGGCGGCATGGCGGGCTACGTCGGGCCGGGCGGGCTGGCCGGCTGGACGCAGTCGCCGGCGTCGTCCTGGCGGGACGAGGCCGGCCGGATCACGTCGGCCACGGCCAACGCCACCGTGGAGCGGGACGTGGGCGGCCCCGCGCGGGCCCGCTACGACGTCGTGCTCTCGTGGCGCGACAAGCCGGAGGTGACCTTGGCGGTGGCGGCGGGCGACGGCAAGACGGCGGATCCCTATCGCTTCGAGATGCTGTCAGCCGGCCCGGCCGGCCCGGTGGCGATGATCGTCCGGCAGGGAGAGCGGGCCGCGATGCTCGAGCCGCTGGAACTGCCGGCGGCGCCGCGGGGGCGGCTCCAACTGACGCTGTTCGTGGATCAGACCGCGGGCCGGCTGGCCGCCGCCGTGGGGGGCGTCGACGGGGTCGTCGACATCAGCGTCCCGCCGGCCGCCCCGGGCCCTCCGGCGACGCGGTTTCGGCTGCGGCTGATGTCCGGCGACGTCTCACTCGAGCGGCTGCGGGTCTCGGAGTGGCAGTCGGCGGAGCCGGTGATGGGCGATCCCGACATGACCAGGGTCGCCCTGCGATCCGACGAGGCCCTCGAGGGGGAGGTCGTGTCGCTCGACGCGGCGGGGACGCTGCTGGTCAAGACGGCGGCGGGGGAGCGGAGCATCGAACTCGCGGAGGTCGACGAGATCGCGTTCGCCGCCCGCGAGCCCGCGGAGGCCGACGATGCGAGCGTGCGGCTCGTCCGTCGCGGCGGCGTGGTGCTGACGGGCGAGCTCGTCGCCGTGGCTGCCGACGCCCTGACGGTGGCCCGCCCGGGGATCGACCGGCCCGTGCCGGTGCCGCTCGCCGACCTGCAGTCACTCGTCGGTCTGTCCGGCGCCGAGCCGCGAACCCTGCCGGGCCGCCCGGGGACGATGCGGACGGGGGATGCCGAGATCCCGGGCTGCCTCGTCGATGCCGCCGCACTCGGGGGCGGGCTCGCCTGGCAGCCGCGAGGCAGCCTCGGAGGCAGTCGCCTCGCCGCGGCCGAGGGCGTCGCGGCCACGGTCGAGTACGTGCCGCGGGCCGAGCCCGAGGACGACGCGCAGGCGGGGCAGGTGGAGGTGGGCGGCATCGGTGGCGGCGTCAACCTCGATGACGACGGGTTCTTCATCGTCACGATGCTCGCCGAGGAGGGCGCGGCGGCCCGGGACGGCAGGATCGAACCCGGCGACCGGATCCTGGCGATCCGGCCGACGAAGGAGTCGGCCTTCGTCGAGACCAAGGGGCTCGAACTGCCGACCGTCATGAACCTGCTCCGCGGCCGCGTGGGCACGCCCGTGAGCCTGCAGGTGGCCCGCGCCGGCGGCGAGACCCGGCAGATCGATCTCGTGCGCGGGCTGATCTACGTGGCCGACCGGCGGGTGCTCGAGGAGGCCCTCGCCGCGCATGCCCGGATCGCCGCCGGCCAGGCGATCGCCGACGGCGAGGCGGCCGGCTTCCCGGCCCAGGTCGTGCTCCGCAGCGGCGACATCGTGCCGGCCGCGGTCGAGCGGGTGGACGAGGCCGGGGTGCGGGTGCGGTCGCCGGTGACGGCCTCGGGCGGCGAGGAACCGGTGCTGGTGCCGCACCCGCTGCTGCGGGTGGTCGAACTCGATCCGGCCGCGGCCAGCCGCGGCATCGAGAAGGCGCAGTGGGAGCGGCTCCTCACGCTGCCGCGGTCACAGCAGGCCGATCCCCCCACGCATCTGCTGCGGCTCAAGAGCGGCGATTACCTGCGTGGCCGGCTCGAGTCGCTCGACGCCAAGGAGGTGCGGTTCGCCGTCCTCGGCCAGTCGAAACTGCTGCCCCGCGACGCGGTGGTGCGGATCATCTGGCTGCATGGCGACGAGATCGAAGGCCTCGACGAGGCCCCGAAGCCGGACGCCGACGGGGCGGCCGCCGCCGACCGCGCCCCTGACCGACCCGAGCAGGCCGCCGACGGGCTGCTCGTGCAGGGCATCTCCGCCTCCGGCGCCCGGACCACGCTGCTCGCCGAACGGATGGAGGGGCCGCTGATCGTGGGCACGAGCCTGGCGTTCGGCGCGGGTCGCATCGACACCCGCGGGATCGACCGGCTGGTCATCGGTCGAGCGATCGGCGCGGGGGACGAAGAACTCCCCTTCGCCAAGTGGAAACTGCGGCTCGCGCCGCTGCCGCGGGCCCTGCGCGAGGAGTGACCGAGGCTGCGTCGCGCCCGAGCGTCAGCGCTGTCCCGTGCACCAGTCCCAGAACACCTTGAGCCAGGGCTGGGTCCACGGATTCCAGGTGGGGTAACTCGCCGTCAGCACGCTCGCTGCCAGGAGCGCCGCGGCCAGGATGCGGCCGGGGGCCTTCGTGCCCAGGGCGTCGGCCGCCGGCAGCATCGCGTAGAGCCATAAGGGGGCGAACCAGATCGCCCACCGGAAGCCGGTCGCCATCCCGCCGTAGTTGCGGTCTTCGAGCGGCCGGGCGACGTAGAAGGCCAGACAGAGCGCCGTGCAGACAAGGATCGCGGCGGCGACCGCCCGGTGGCCGGTGGCGGCCGAGCCGGGGCCGCGGGCCGCCGCGAGGGTCATCGCCAGTCCGGCGAGGCTCATGAGCCAGACGGGCGTGAGCGAGAAGATCCCGTGGTGGCCGACGAGCACGTGGAAGGCGTAGGCCGCCCGCGACGGCTCGCCCCGGTCGATCTCGCTCTTGGGCGTGGTCGGCTTCCAGTAGCTGTCGACCACGCGGTCGCCGCGGCGGAACTGGTAGTCGTACCAGCCCCCGGCGACATGCCGCTGGGCGTAGGGGGGGAGAATCGTGCCGTGGGCGAGGGCGTTGGTGCCCAGGGCCGCGACGGCGACGATCGCCAGGGCCGGCACCGCCGCCACGAGCGTGGCCCGCGGCGACTTCCAGGCGAGGAATAGCACGACGCACGCGGTGAAGCCGAGGGCCGGCAGTTCGCAGGCGGCCATGAAGGCCGCGGCGAAGCCGGCAATGAAAAACCAGCGGAGGCGACGCTCTCCAGCGACGACGATCCGCAGCGTGGCGTCGAGGGCCACGAGCGCCGCGCAGGCGGCAGGCCAGTGGTTCGTGAAGGCCACGGCGTAGGCCGTCACGAGCGTGCCCAGCGCGCCGGCCGCCACGACGAACAGGCGGCCGAAGTCGGTGCGGCCATACCGCTCGACCATCCCGGCCAGCACCAGCAGGTAGCCGACGAAGGGCAGCACGTTCCAGGTGAACAGGAGGAGCCGGCCGAGCTCGTGCGGGTGCGTGCCGAGCGTCTTGCCGGTCAGCCGGTGGAGCAGCCAGTATTCGCCCGCCATCAGCGTGGCCAACAGCGGTGGCTTGCTCGAGTAGAGATGCCCCTCGTCGGGGCCCGGGGCGGGATTGCCGCGGCCGTCGTGCTTGACCATGTCGATCGTGTCCCAGTTGGGCTGGGACACGATCTCGTCGATCGCGTAGGTGCCGTGTTCGACGAGGGCCCGCACGGTGCACCAGCGGCTGCGGTCGTTGGCGCTGAGGAACGGCCGCTGCAGGTCCCGCAGCGTCGGCTCGCCGTCTCCGGCCCGCTGGCGGGCCTGGTCGTTGAGGTAGGTCTCGAGCCCCGTCTTGTCGACGGAGTTGACCGCCAGGAGCCTGCCGGTGACGCCGCCGGCGGCGATCGCGATCAGGAGCAAGCAGACGCCGCGCCGCAGCGTCGCCCGGCTCTCGGTGTCGGAATCGGGCGGGGGCGTCATGCGGGGCGGGTGGGGCGGGTGAGGCCGACGCGGAACTCGATGCTGGTTATAGTTGGTGCCTGGTCGCGAGGCCAAACCTCGCCTCGCGTCCCCCCGCCCGTTGGACCCGCCATGCTCTCGTTCGTCATTCCCTTCGTGGACGAGGAGCCGACGCTCGCGGAACTCTGCCAGCGGATCGCCGCGGCCGTGCGGCCGCTGGGAGAACCCTTCGAGGTGATCCTCGTCGACGATGGCTCACGCGACGGCGGAGCCGCCCGGGCGGCCGAACTGGCCGCGGCCTCCGCCGGCGAGGTGAAGTTCGTCGAGCTGCGGGGCAACTTCGGCAAGAGCGCGGCGCTGGCCGCGGGGTTCGAGCACGCGACGGGTGACGTCGTGTTCACGCTCGACGCCGACCTGCAGGACGACCCCAAGGAGATTCCCCGCTTCCTCGAGGCGCTCGCGGGCGGGCTCGACGTGGTGAGCGGCTACAAGCAGACCCGCCACGACCCCTGGCACAAGGTGATCCCGTCGCGGGTGTTCAACTGGCTGGTGCGGAGGCTGACGGGCGTGCCGCTGCACGACATCAACTGCGGCTTCAAGTGTTACCGGGCCGAGGTGCTCCGCGACGTGCGGGTGTATGGGGAACTCCACCGCTTCATCCCGGCCCTGGCCGCCTGGAACCGGTACCGCGTCGGGGAGATCCCGGTCGAGCACCATCCCCGGCGGTTCGGCCGGTCGAAGTTCGGCCCGCGGCGGTTCTTTCGCGGCCTGATGGACCTGCTGACGGTCACCTTCCTGCTCAAGTACGACCGCAAGCCGCTGCACTTCTTCGGCTGGCTCGGCGGGCTCGCATTCCTGGCGGGGCTCGTGATCTGCGGCTACCTGACGGCGATCTGGTTCGGGGGCGCGAGCATCGGGCAGCGGCCGCTGCTCACGCTGGGCGTGCTGCTGATCGTGATCGGCGTGCAGATCCTGGCCACGGGGCTGCTCGCGGAGCTGATCGTGCACGTCCAGGGCGACGGGCAGCCGTATCGGGTCCGCCGCACCATCGGCTTCGATGGCGGGCGGATGCCGCGGGTTGGAAACCCGCGGCCACTTTGAGAAGCGGCAGCGATTCCCCGATCGAACGTGGCACGCTGGGGCCTCCGCCGAGTAGCGGCAGGAAGCTTGCCCGCGGAACCCGGGTTCCAGTGGAGGGCGGAGTCCGCGGGATGGAAGCCCGGGGCTACGAGGAGGACGAAT
>JBJTAA010000200.1:0-2612 GCA_046090525.1 Planctomycetota bacterium | reverse complement strand
GTCGCCTTGAGTGCGGCATTCTCGGCGAAGCTCGAGCCGGTCTCCTCGACATCGACCGCGGCCGAGAGGCCCGCGAGCGATTCACAGCCGATCCCCAACGGAGCGAGGAGTTCCACGAGCTCCCGCACCTTGCCGGCGTTGGTGGTGCCGAGGACGAGAGAGGCGGCCATGGTGGAGGCGGGCGGGGACGGACGACGGCCGCACTCTACCCCCGCCGCGCCCGGCTCGCTACCGGCGGCCCGCCGGGCGGCGGGGCACGTCGATCGGCTTGGGCTGCACGTCGAGCAGGATGCCGCCGAAGGCCCGCGGCAGGACCTGGCCCCGGGCGAGGGCCGCCGGGTCGGGGCCGAGCCCGGCCACGATCCGTGAGATCTCGGGATGCGGCACGGCGCGGCCATCTGGGCCGGGCACCGCCAGCTGGTCGATGGTGCCGACGCAGACGATGCTCGAGTCGCGATCGTGGAACTCCCAGGCCTGCCAGCCGGCCCGCCGCAGCGCCTCGGTGAGGCGGTGGGCGTTCTCGGCGGCCTCGACGAGCCGGCTCTCCTCCTCCACCTCGCGGAGCTGCGGATCCCGCCAGCCGCTCCCCTTGAGGAAATCGAGGAAGCGATTGACGTCGACGAATCCGCTGGACGGCGCGGCGGCCGACTCGTCGCTCGCGAAACTGCCGGCGCCGGTGAACGTCGCCACCCGCACGGTGTAGCGTCCGGGGCAATCGAGCAGGCCGTGCTTGACGTCCGCATTCATCGCCAGCACGAAATCGTCGACTTCGTGGCGGGCGAAGTAGTCATCGGGCAGGAGCGGGTTGGGAATCAGGATGGCCGCGTGCAGCGGCGGCTTGCCGGCCGCCTGGGCGTGCTGGCGATTGGCCTGCAGGAAATCGACCTCGAGCCGGGTCTTGGCCGACTTGCCGCCGAGCGACTCCGGCCGGAGTCCCTTGACCGTCTGCAGCGTCTTCTGACCGCGCGGATCCTCGAACGACGCGAAATCGCCGACGAGCACGGCCACCTCGACGACCTTCTCCGCGTTGGCATACCGCATCCGCTTGGGCGTGCCGTCGGGGTTGAGCCCGATGCCCTTCTGCTCGCCGGTGTAGTCGAAGGCCTTCTCGTGGGTGTAAGCCCGCAGCCGGTGCCGGCTCCGCAGTTCGTGCGCCAGGCGCCGCGCATCGTCGCGGGCCGTCTCGCCCTGGAAGGTCGTCGCCAGGATCAGCCAGGGGCCGTCGCTCTCGGCCAGCGGATGCATCGCCTCGGGGTCGCTCGCGGCCGACGAGAACCAGGACGTCGGCAGCCAGCCCTGGCCGAGGGCGCGGGACGCGGGCAGCAGGGCCGCAGCCGCTGCCGCAACGACGAGGGGCAACGGCCAGCGACGGGCGACGGGCTGGATCACCTGGCGGGCTCCGGTGCGGATGCGCCGGCAGGAGCCGCCACCTGATCGGGCGACCCACCTGCCGTGCAGGCCGCGGACGGTAGCGAGCGGGCACCTGGGATGCCAGACTGATCGCCGCCCCGGGAAGCGTCGCGGCGGGCGGCGGTCGGGCGAGCGGCGTCGGGAGCACCCGACGGGCGAAGGGAGGCAAGATGGCGAATCGAAGCGGCAGCGCATCCAGGCGATTGATCGCGCTGGTCATCGCCGCCTGGCTGGCGGCCGTGGTCATCCCGCCGACCGGCCTCGCCTGGTGGCGGGCGGGACGTCTCGCCGCGCTCTCCGACCCGACCGTCCAGGCCGACTGGACCGCGTTTCGCGATGCGATGAAGCAGGAATCGGACCGCTCGGGCCCCGTGCAGCGGAAGGTCCCCAAGAGCGTCGAGCCGCCGGAACTCGTCTGGCTGCGCGACTACTTCTGGCTGGCCGTGGCGGCCTGGGTCGTGCTCGGGGGCACGCTCGGCGGCTTCCTGGCCATCGCCATCTTGGGCGTGGCCGGCTCGCGCGTGCCTAGCGGCCCAGGATCAAGCGGGCCGTGAACGCGACCGCGAAAAACAGGATCAGCGTGATCGCCAGGACGCCGAGAAGCGATGACAAGGATGGTCTCCGGGAAAGCGTGAGCGCCCGCCGGATGCGACGCCACGGGCCGTGTTCGCCGGCATCGTAGACGCCCTTCCGCGGCCGAACAAGGCGACCTGGAGGCCGATTCCGGCGGGTCTTCAGGCCCCCGCCGGCCGCCGAAACATATCCTCGGAGACCACGTGCCTGGCGGTCCGGCCGAGCTCGTCGCGGGTCCGCCGCTGGCCCACGGAGTGCCAGGGCGTGACGTCGGCGAGTTCCGGCATGATCTCCAGGATCTGCTCGACGAGCATCGCGACCATTCGTGAGACGGCCGGATCCTGCGACCGCTCGCGGATCGCTGCGGCGGTCTTCATCAGCTTCACCATCCGGGAGCGTTCGAGGACCGGGCCGGAGAGCTGTCCCTCACCCTCGACGAGCAGCTCGGCCACGGGCACCTCGAGCACCTCCTGCCAGCGGAACAGGTCGGAGAGACGCAGGTCGCAGTCGGCCTGCTCCTGCCGCCGCACGACCGGCAGCGGGATCCCGAGCCTGCGGGCCACGTTGCGGAGCGTGACCCCCTGCTGCCGCCGCACCTCGGCGATCCGGTGCAACACGCCGCTCAATCG
>JBJTAA010000199.1:0-7625 GCA_046090525.1 Planctomycetota bacterium | reverse complement strand
CCGCCGCAGCCGCCGCCGCCCCCTCCTCCGCAGCCACCCGAGCTGCCGCATCCGCCGGCCCCCGATCCCGAACCGGTTTGCAGCCGGTCGATGGGTGCCTGGAGAAACGCGTGTGTGGTGCCGCCGAGCGCCGCGGTGCCGAGCAGGGCGACCGCCAGCGGCATGAGCGCGATCGGCTGCACTGCGGGCTCCGTCCGCCTGCGGCCCGCCCACGTCGCCTGCTGGCCCGACTCGCGAAACCGCTTCCAGGCGGTGTGCACCACCGCATCCCCCTGCCGGGTGCGCCGCGGCTTCTTGGCGAGCGCTATCAGGCAGACGAACCCGAGCGTGATGCAGCCAATCACCAGGAACCCGACCGGCTTGCCTCGCGACACCCCCGTGAATATCTTCGCGATCCCGAGCCCGATCGTCGCGGCCGCCGGCGCGGTAATCAGCCAGGGTGACGCCGACTTCCACCACTCGCCCACGAGCAGTCCCCGCGCGATGAGCGCGGGCTCGAACTCGTCGCGGACCACGTCGACCGCTGCCTTGACCGCCTCCGCGGTGGTGCAGGATCCGAGCGCGGCGAGCCTCGCATGCAGGGCCCGCAGCAACGGGGGCGATTCGGGCGGCGGCGACGATACGATCGCGAAAGACGGCGGCTCCGATTTTGTGCCTCCGGTGACGGTGGCGGCGGGTGCGACGGCCAGCGCCGAGAGGCCGCTCGCCGCGCACCGCCAACGTCCATCGTCGGCGAGGAGGGCAAGTTCCAGCGGCTCGAGGTTTTGGTCCGTGACCGTCGGATCGCCCAGCGGTTGAAACAACCGCCGCAGGACGAGTCCGACGACGATCGACCCGGTCGCCAGCATCGCGAACAGGGCGAGGAAGGGCGGACCGGTGAGATCGAGCGGATTCGGGATGCCGGCCGCCACCAATGGCGCCGTCGCGAGTCCGGCCAGCGGCGCCACCCGCCGCCGGCCGACGAGCCAGCGCGGCTTCGGGATCACCCAGTTGCTCGCCACGTTCACCCGCCGCCACTCGAGGTCGCTGCCGAACCGCCGTTCAGGAGGCGGCCAGATGTCGTTCGGCGGCGGGGCGTCGAACGCGGCGGCGTAGGCGGACAGGGTCCGCCGATACTGCTGGTCGTACCGCTCGGCCTCGACGGCGCCCCCGCGCGTGGGCCCATGGTGCAGCGGCCTGCGGAGGACTTCGCTGCAGAAAATCTCCCAGTAGTCGTGCGTGTAGGCGAGGTGGAGGTGCCACGCCTGGTCGACGTCCTCGCTCGGAGTCACCGCGTGCCCGGCGGTCATGGCCAGGAACACGAACCGGCGATACTCGTCCACCACGCGCACGGCGTAGCCGATCGTCCAGGCGTTCTCCCGGGCCAGTCGGGCCGTGAACGTGAGCCGGGCCGCGGGGTCGTCGAACCGATGCCCGAGGATCCGATCCCAAAGCGCCTGCTGACGAGGGTCGATCGGCATGCGGCCTGCTCCCAAGACAGGCGAAGTGTACCACTTTCGACCGCTCGCCTGCCTGCCCTGCGGCCTATCCCTTGATCACGCCCAGGGGCGTGAGCCGTGCGACCTTGAGCGAGAGCCCGGCCCGGTGGACGACGTCCACCACCACGTCCACGTCCTTGTAGGCCGCCGGCTGCTCCTCCGCCAGCCCCTCGCGGCTGCGGCTGCGGGCGATGACGCCGGCCCGTTCGAGCTCGCTCCGGATGCTTCTCCCCTTGGCCGCCTTCGTGGCAGCCGTCCGCGACAGGCACCGCCCCGCGCCATGGCAGGTCGTGCCGAACGACCGCTCCAGCGACCGTGGCCCGCCCACGAGCACCCAGCTCGCCCGCCCCATGTCGCCCGGGATGATCACGGGCTGCCCCACCTCGCGATACCGCTCGGGAATGTCGTGGTGGCCCGCCGGAAAGGCCCGCGTGGCGCCCTTGCGGTGCACGCAGACCTCCTTCCTGACGCCGGCCACCTCGTGCGGCTCGAGCTTCGCGATGTTGTGGGCCACGTCGTAGAGCAGCGTCATCCCCAGCGCCTCCCAGGGCTTGCCGAAGATGCGATCGAACACCTCGCGGACCTGCCACATCAACAGCTGCCGATTGCAGAAGGCGTAGTTCGCGGCCGCCCGCATCGCCCCGAGATACGCGGCCCCCTCCGGGCTCGCGACGGGCGCACACACCAGCTGCCGGTCGGGCAGCGTGATGCCGTACTTCGCCGGCGCTTCCCGCAGCGCCCGCAGGGCGTCGTCGCAGACCTGGTAGCCGAGGCCGCGCGAGCCGGAGTGGATCAGGACGCAGATCTGCCCCGCGTGCAGCCCGAAGGCGGCCGCCACCCGCTCGTCGGCCACGCGCTCGACCACCTGCACCTCGATGAAGTGGTTGCCCGCTCCGACCGTGCCGCACTGGTCGGCGCCACGGGCGAGCGCCCGGTCGCTGACGAGCTCGGGGCTCGCCCCGGCCAGGCAGCCCTCCGCCTCGGTGCAGGCGACGTCATCGGCCGTGGCCAGGCCGAGCCGCTCGAGGAAGGGCACGCCCTCGCGCATCAGTCGCCGCAGTTCGTCGGGCGGAAAGACGCGGCGGCCCCCCTGCCCCACGCCCACCGGGATGTCGCGCAGGAGCTGGTTGATCAGCGGCACGATCACCGGCCGCGCGTCGGCCAGCGTGAGGTTCGTCCGCACGAGCCGCACGCCGCAGTTGATGTCGTAGCCCACGCCGCCGGGCGACACGACGCCCCCGGCGGCCGGATCGGTGCCGCAGACGCCGCCGATGCAGAAGCCGTAGCCCCAGTGGATGTCGGGCATCGCCAGGCTCGCGGTCTGGATGCCCGGCAGGAAGGCGACGTTGGCCACCTGCTCCGCCGCCCGGTCGCCCCGCAGCAAGGGCTCGAGCCGCTCGTCGGCGAAGATCAGCCCGTCCACGAGCATCCCGGGCCGCGCCGACCGCGGGATGCGCAGCGTGACGTCATCGAGCCGCTCGAGCGGCCCGTCATAGCCGCGGTCGGCGGTCGGTGCTGTCGGCTTCATGGTGTGGCACTCACGGGTGTTGGCTCAACATTGATCATCCTCCAGGAGTCCGGTCACGCCGTGACCGGATCACGCTGGACGTGCCTTCGACGGGCAAGCCCATGCCATCTCGCCGGACGTCAGCCCCCGAGCTCTCCGATGCTGAGGAGCCGGCTGGGGGCACGCGCAGGAACCGAGGAGCTTTGCGTAGCACGCCGTTAGCCACTCCGATCAGGTAAGTAATCGCAAAGTCCGAAGGTTTCGAGCATGTCCTCAGCCGGCGAACCAATGTGGTCAACTGTCACGCAGGCTCGGGGCAAGCCCATGCCATCTCGCCGGACGCTCGCTGCGCCCATCCTGGGCTTCGCTCGCTCCGTGCCAGCTCGCTCTCGGCATCCTGCCTTCACTCGCTGCCAAGGCCGTCTCGATCGGCATGGGCTTGCCCCTCGCAGGTCAACTTGTGGGGCATGGGACTCACGGGCCGCCGCTTCAGATATCCACGATGTACGTCGCCGTGCACCGCTCCGGGCTGCGGTCCACCGCCAGTTCGTGCTGCGTGATCGCCTTGACCTCGTGGGCGAGCGCATGGCGGGCGGGATCGTACCGCTCGCCGCAGGCCGTCGCTTCCAGGCCGTCGTCGGTGATCGTGACGCGGAACTCCCGAAACAGCATCCGCCGCAGCTCAAAGGCTGCGTGGAGCTCGCCCAGGAAGTCGTAGAGCAGCCACGTGGGGTCGCTCCCTGGGACGGTGAATCGCTCGGTCTCGGCAGGCCGCACCTGGCCGAGGTCACCGGCGATCACGGCGAACAGCCCGGCCGCCGCGTCGGCGTAGAGTTCGGCCAGCGTCGCGGCCTCGACGCGGACGCCCAGGTCGGCCGTGTGCTCGAAGACCTGATACACGCTGTCGCTCCCACGGGAAGGGCACGCCGGCGGGGCTTGGCCGCCGGCGCGGCAGGATTATTGGCGGCCGGGCCGAAACGCGGCCACTCGCCCATCTTTCCCAGGCCCGCCTGGCTGCCCGTTCGCCCTGCCCGGTTCACGATGGTTCCCGGTTCTCCCGACTGCTACAAATCCGCCGGAATCAAAGGCCTGCCATGCCCTCGCCCCCGCGGCACCCCGCCGTACAGTTCGTCTGCGCCGTGCTCGCCGCCGCCCTGGTGGCCGGGGGCGGCTGTGGCACCACGCGGTGGAGCGACTCCAAGCGCACCGCCACCGAGCAGCTGCTGATCGCCGACGCCGTCGAGCGGGCGGTGATGCAGATCGACATGCGGCCGCTCGCCGGCCAGACGGTGTTTCTCGAGACCACGGTCCTCAACGACGTGGCCGACGGCAACTACATGGCCAGCGCGCTCAAGCACCAGCTCTTGGCCTCGGGCTGTCGGCTGGCCGCCTCGCAGGACTCCGCGGACATCGTCGTCGAGGCCCGGGCCGGGGCCCTCGGCACCGATCGGAACGAGCTCTTGTTCGGGATCCCGGCCACGAGCGTCCAGGTGGCGGGCAACGGCACCTCGATTCCCGAGATGGCCCTCTTCAAGCGGACCGATCAGCGGGGCGTCGCCGAGATCAACCTCTTCGCCTACGAGCGAGCGAGCGGCCGGGCGGTCTGGCAAAGCGGCCTCGCCCGCATCGACAGTAACACCCGTGACCGTTGGATGATGGGCACGGGTCCCTTCCAGGACGGCGACATCCACGACCGGATCGAGTTCGCCGGCGAGCGGGTGCGGTCGCCCTGGCGGCGCAAGGGAGATCTTGAGCATGCCTTGCCGCTCACCGCCCGCACGGATCTGCGCACCGAGAAGGTCTTCGCGTCGCTGCCTCCACCGGGCTCCCCCGCCGCGGATCGGCCCGTCGTCGCCGACGAGCGTCCCGCCGAACTTCCGCCGGTGCGCTGAGGCCGATGACACAGCCCTGAGCGCCGCGGAGCGTCCTGCCCTGCCCGATCCTGGTTGCCCTCCGGCGGCCGTCCGCGCGGGTCGCCCGGCTCAGAAGGCGTTGGCCGCGCCGAGTTGGAAGGTGGTGGCGGGCCCGTTGACGTCGGTCGCCGCGCCCCAGTTGCCGAACACGGAAAACCGGTCGCTCGGATACCAGAGGAACCCGCCGCCGATCACCGTCTGGGCCGAAAGCCGTGGCAACGCCGACTCGTTCTGGAAGCCGTGCACGAAGAGCTGGAAGTCCTCGACGATCTCCTTGGAGATCGCCCACTGGATCACGTCGATCGGCACGAGGCCGTCCTGGGCGGAGTCGGCCGCGAGGCCCACGTTGTACTCGGCGACGAGGCCCCAGAAGAGCGTGTTGCGAAACAGCATCAGGATGCCGGGCTGGGTGCCGGCGTCGAAGGCGGGCGACCCCCAGGGTGTCTGTACGAAGACCTCGAGCCCCGCCGCCGGCACGAACCACTCCTCGTTCTCCTCCCAGAGGTGCATCTTCGCGTCGAAGATGAGCGGCGAGAAGCCGGTGGTCTCGTCGAGGCCGAGGCCGGCTGCCTGCCAGGTGAAGCCGCTGGAGTAGAGGCGAAACTCGAAGCGGTCCGTCAGGCCCATCCGCAGGAGGAACTCGGCGTTGTAGGAGGTGGGTTGGATGCCGGTGATCGCGGTCGTGTAGAAGATCGGGCTGTATTCGAGATACACACCGCCCCGCGGCAGGGTGTTGGGGCCGTTCGGATAGTTGGCCGTATCGGGTCCGGGATCGCGGATCGAGAGGGGCTCCCGCGACCGCTCCGGATCGAGCCCCTCGGGAAACGCCTCGGCCAGGAACCGCGTCCAAGGGCGGTCGGCGGAGAGCGCGGCATCGAAGGGCTCGGCTGCGGCGAGCAGATCGGCGGCAGTCGTCGCGACGATCGCAGCCATGAAGATCGCCGGCCCGTGCGACCACCGTTGGGCCGACAGCGGCCGCACGGCACGACGGTGATGGCAGCGGCGGCTCATCGGGCGGCTCGTGCGAGGCTCGTCGAGTGGGTCGGGGTTGCCCGTGCCGCGTCGCCGGACGTTCGCTTCGGGCCTCCAGCCAATCGTGTTTGGCACAGATGTTGTCTCGACCGTGGGGCGGGCTTGCAGCCTGCCGAGTGCGGCCTCGAGCCGGCAACGCCGCTCGATCGGCACCTGCAACCCCTCGCGCCACCACGGGCAACCAACTTGAAGTTCCAAGCGGGCCAAAAAAGTCTCAGGAGCCTGTCGCTGGGGCAAGAGTGAAAAGCAGGGCGTTTTGCGGCCGCCACGCCCCTCCAGGCAGCACCGCGCGGCTATCATGCACCGTGCCGCGGGCTGCGCTTGTCCGCCCGCAGGCGGCCCCGGTGATCGCCCCATGCTCTCCACGCTCGTTCTCGTGCCGACGGACGGCGAGCGGCGGGTTGTGACTCCGGCGATCGCGGCAGCCACGGGGGGCATGGCCCGCGTCGAACTGTGCGGGTTCGGCCCCGTGGCGGCGGCGGCTCGCACCGCCGGGTTACTGGCGAAGCACCCGCCCGAGCGGGTCATGCTCGTCGGCATCGCCGGCCGCCTCGACGAGCGGTTCGTGGTGGGCGCGGCCTATCGGTTCACCGAGGTGGCCTGCTTCGGCGTCGGAGCCGGTTCGGGCGAGGCCTTCGAGACGGCGGGGGGCATGGGCTGGCCGCACTGGCCGGGCGACGCGGCCGATACGTCGCGGGCCGTCGGCGACGTGATTGCTCTGTCGCCAGCGCCCGCGCCCGGCGTCGCCCCTGCCGGCCTCCTGCTCACGGCCTGCGCCGCGGCGGCCGATCCCGGCGACGTCGCCCTTCGCAGGCGGCTTTTCCCCGCTGCCGTCGCCGAAGACATGGAGGGCTTCGGCGTGGCGCTCGCGTGTCGGTTGGCCGGCGTCCCGCTCGAGATCGTCCGCGGCATCTCGAACATCGCCGGCGACCGCGACAAGGCCCGCTGGCAGATCGGCCCCGCGCTCGCCGCCGCCGCCGCGCTGGCAGCCGAAATCCTGCCGGTCATATCCCGGGAGACGCCGCGGTGAGCCGGACGATCCGCCTGGGCATCTCCACCTGCCCGAACGACACCTTCGCCTTCCACGGCCTGCTCGACCGCGCGGTGAGCTGGCGGGGGCTCGACTTCGAGGTCGAGCTGCTCGACATCGAGGCGCTCAACGAGCGGATGGGGCGTGGCGACTTCGACGTCTGCAAGGTGAGCTTCGCGGCGGCCCTGAACCTCGCCCGCGAGGTCGTCGTGCTGCCGAGCGGCTCGGCGCTCGGGTTCGGCGTGGGGCCGCTCGTGCTCGCGGCCCGTCCCGGCACGCGGCCGAGTCACCCCGGCCAGCTCACGCTCTGCCCCGGCGAGCAGACGACCGCGATGCTGCTCTATTCGCTGTTTCACGGGGGCACGACTCGCGTGGAGCAGGTCGTGTTCTCCGAGATCATGCCCCGGCTCATGGCCGGCACGGCCGACTTCGGCGTCTGCATCCACGAAGGGCGGTTCACCTGGCAGGCGAGCGGCCTGTCGCTCGTCGAGGATCTCGGCAGCCGCTGGGAGGCGGAGACCGGCTGCCCCCTGCCGCTCGGCGGCATCGTGGCCCACCGGCGGCTCGGTGCCGACACGATCGCGAAGGTGCAGCGGGTCATCCGCGACTCGCTGTTGCATGCGCTGGCCGACCGGGCCGCGCCCCTGCCCACGATGCGGGCGCAC
>JBJTAA010000198.1:0-8802 GCA_046090525.1 Planctomycetota bacterium | reverse complement strand
TCTCGACTCCACGCTCGGCGGCTACCACGTGTTCCGGATCTCGCCCGGCGAGCGCTGGGTGCTCGACACGAAGTGCTTCTGGGCGAGCGACGGCGAGGTGAGCCTGCGGATCCACCGCGAACGGATGCTGACGGCCCTCTTCGCCGGGGAAGGGCTGCTCTGGTACAAGACCGCGCTTTCGGGCGACGGGCAGGTGGTGCTCGTGGTGGACGGGCCGGTCGAGGAGGTGGAGCTCAAGGACGACCGCCTGATCGTGGACGGCCCCTACGTCGTGGCCCACACGGCCGGGATCAGGCTCAAGATGAAGTGGCCGACCAAATCGTTCTGGAGCTCGTGGCTCTCCGGCCAGAAGCGGACCTTTTGCTACGAGGGCACGGGCAAGCTCCTGCTCTGCACCGTCCCCTACTGGCGGCGGCGGATGGAGCTCGAGCGGACCGGCACCGCGGCGGGGGCGTAGGCCGCTCACCCCAGCCGGAGGCCGCCTCCCAGGAGGAATCGGTTCCGGCCGGACGGAGGAGTTGTCGCTGCCAGCGGCGGCACGCCGGCAGTCGTGAGACCGACCGGGAGAGTCCGCCAGCCGCAAAGAATCGAGAGAACGGGGACGACCTCGTCCCGAGCGCCGGGCCGCGACAACTTGCCGGAGCGGATTTCCCGGAGCCCCAGGGATCGGGCGATTGAGGCCCGCGAGATGCCTGCGAAAGTCCACTGTTCAGGCAAGCCCGTTTTTTGACTTGGCGAACGGCAACCGATACCCTCTCGAGGGGAGGAGGCCGTGGCTCGTCGCTCTCTTTTGCCAGTTCTTCGGCAGCGCCGCTGCGTTGCACAGTGCCTGTGGCTCCGTAGCCCCGGGGCTGTTCGGCGACGCCGATCGCCGAGCGTTGCGCCTTTGCCACAGCGGCTTTCAAAATGAACCGCCAGTTCTTCTTGCCTCTGATCCTCTGTGCAGTGGCGTTCGCCGGGCTGCCCATGCCGTCGGTTTTGGGTGAGGTGATTGGCTCCTGGGATTTCGCCTCGGGCTCCCTCGCGCTGCTTGCGGGCACGGTCGGCCTCTCGGAGTTGCGGACCAAGCCCTACTACTCGGCCTTCGGCGGCCAGCCCGGGATCCCCGCCACTGCGTTCGGCTCAC
Organism: Planctomycetota bacterium; assembly: GCA_046090525.1. Lineage (GTDB taxonomy): Bacteria > Planctomycetota > Planctomycetia > Pirellulales > UBA1268 > QWPN01. Next base: position 7,676 of record JBJTAA010000198.1, on the reverse strand, counting down.
CGACGAGCTTCGGGATCACGGGCCCCGGCGGCACCGACAAGACCGTGCTCCGGGTGCCCAATACGGCCGGCTACGGCCCGATGGGGGGCCTGATCGCGGAGTTCCCTCGACGGGTGAACGCGACCACCAACTCCCTCAACCGCTACACGATCGTGATGGACGTGCTCGTCCGGCAGGCGGCCTACGACGCCGTCTATACCCGCGGCACAAGACAGTACGTCTCGCTCTTCCAGACTGTGCCCACGTCGGACGGTGACCTCTTCATCGACGTCCGGGACCAGGCGGGGCTGCCCGGATCGGCCCGGCCACTCGGCGTGGGGGGCGAATACGGCGGCGACGTGGTGGCCGACCAGTGGCACCGGCTCGCCTGGGTCGCCACGCTCGACGCTCCCACGAACGAGCCCCGGTTCCGGGCCTATGTGAACGGGCAGCCGGCGAGCACCCTCGTCTGGGATCAGCTCCTGTCCCAGGGGCAGGCGACCGGGGATTCCGTCAAGCTCGACCTCACCGACTCGACCATGCCGCAGGGGGCCCTGCAGACCGACGGCCGGTTCTCGATCGCCACGCTCGGCCAGATCAGCGGCGGCCAACTGCCCGACTACCAGACCTCCGCCTTCTTCCTCTTCAACGACAATGCCGACGAGGTGGGCGAGATGTTCGTGGCCCACCTGCACTTCCGCGACGATGCCCTCTCCGCCACGCAGATCCAGAGCCTCGGCGGCGTGGACGGGATGCCGATCTCGGTGCCGGAGCCGGCCGTGCTCGGTCTGGCGGCAGCGGCCGCGCTGACGCTGCTCGCGATCCGCCGTCACCGTCCGCCGTCGTTCCGCGAGGCCCGGGCCCGGTGCACGAGCGGGTCGATGCAATAGTCGACGACCGTCACAGAGCCGTCGGCGGAGGCCATGCCGCAGCCGGCGGCGTGGCTGCTGCCGAACGAGATCGAGACCGGCTCGAAGCCCGCTCGGTCCTGCAGTGGCGGATGCAAGCCCACGCGCAGGACGTCGCGATCGTGCCCGGAATAGAGACACTGGTCGTCGTCGTCGGAGCTGCCTGTGGCCAGTTTCGCGGGATCGACGTACTTCTCGCCGAGCAGATAGGTGCCCGTGGTGCCGTCCACGATGTCCTGGAGACGCACCCTGCTGCTACGAAACACTAGCCCGTCGGGGGGCGGCCCATAGGCGGCCTGCCAGGCCTGCTCGGTCATCGCGTCGCCCTCCGCCGCCGTGCCCGGCGATCCGCCGCTGCGATAGCGATTGACCGGAAAGGTGCCGCTGCCCATGTTGGCGGCATAGTCGCCCCGCACGACGCCGACCGGACGCCGGGCCACGGTGGCCGGAACCGCCACGACCCGGAGCGCGGGCTTCGACAAATCGAGCGGCCAGGTTCTTGGCGGGCGCCGGGCGGGGCACGTGAAGATCGCCAGGGGCGTCTGCAGGCGCATGAGAATCCGATCCGCCTTGGACTCCGCGTCGGCCATGCCGCCCCCCGTGTCGCGCAGGGCCGTCTGCTCGACATGGGGCAGGAGACTGAAGGCCCAGCCCCCCGGCTGTCGCGCCCCGCAGCCACGGTCAGGATCCCCGGTCCAGGCCCCGCCCCAGCCGCCACTGGGGAGCGTCCGCTGTACCTGCTCGTGGACCAGGCAGGCGAGCGCCAACTGTCGCAGGTTGGCGAGGCACTGGGTCCGGCGGCCGGCTTCACGGGCCGACTGCACCGCGGGTAGCATCAGCCCCAGGAGCAGGCCGACGATCGCCACGACGACGAGCAGTTCCACGAGCGTCATGCCAGCCGGTCGGAGCTGGCCGCGACGAGGATTCCCCACACGCCGCGTCATGGCACGCCGAGCTCCATGATCGCGAGGCGGCCAGGGCCGGGCTCGTCCCCCTCGCCCGCGATCACGAGCCGTGAGCCGTCGGCCGTGAGGCACATGCCGCGGATGCGGATCGCCGGCCGCAGTTCGTCGAACGTGATCAACGCAGCCGCGTCGGAGATCCGCACGCAGTCGCGGGTGACGGACACGAGAATCCGGCCATCGGGCGTGAACGCGAGGTCTTCGACCGCCCGCTCGTGGGGCGCGAGTGATCCCAGCGGCTCGCCGTTCGCCGCCGCGAACAGCTGCACCGCGCCGGTGCGGGTGCCGAAGGCGATCACGGCTGCGTCGGGCGACCAGGCCACGGCCGTCGTCTCGATCGCAAGCGGCAGCACCAAGGGTGACCCGGAGTCGAACCGATCGGTGGGCGATCCGGGCAGTGGATGAACGATCGCCCGGTCGCCGATGGCCGCCACCCGGGGCGGCCCCACCGGCGCCGCCTGAAGCGCATGCACGACCCCGCCGAGCGACCCGATCCGGCGGGGACCTGCGAGGTCGGCCGGCCACCAGAGGAGCGCACCGTCGTGCGCGCGGAGCACGAGTTCGCCCGCCGGCGACCAGCAGGCGATCGCATCAGCCGCAGCGACACCCGCCGGCAACGCCAGGTGCTTGTCACGTTCGCTCGAGCCGGTGAAGGAAACGATCCGCGGTCCTCCGCGCTTCGGCGGGCAGACGACCACGCGCCGGCGACCAGCGTCGTAAGCACACTGCCAAACGTGACCCACCTGTTCGACCCTGAGTTGCCGTGCCTCGCCCCGATCGATGGCGATCTGCCAGAGGCCGCCGCCGCGGTCGACGGTGAACACCGATCCGGCACCGGCTGAACCGACGCCGACGTCAGGATCAGGAACTCGCTCCGGGCCCGCGATGACCCGCAGGAACTCCGGCGCAGCCGGGGATACCGTCCGCAGCGAGGCATCGTCGAAGCTGACGCCTGGGTCCCAGCGGCGGACGGTCCCGTCGGCGCCCGCGGTGACGAGCGAGCCGGCCGGCTCCCATGCGACCGACCAGACCCGACCCACGTGGCCGAGCAGATGATTCAGGAGGCGGCCACCGGCGAGTTCGAACACCCGCGTGCCACCATCCCGGCAGACCGTCGCTATTTGGGAGCCATCGGCGGAGAAGGCGCAGCCCTGCACCCAGGCCGGATGGGCGGGCAGCGAGCATGCGATCTTGCCGGTGCCGAGATCCCAGACTCGCGCCGTGTTGTCGGTGCCGCAGGCGGCGAGCCGCTGCCCATCGGCAGCGAGGACAAGGCCACCGAGAACGACATTGCGGTTGTGCTCGGAGCCGCGCTCGAACTCGCGGAGGACCTTGCCGGTCGTCGCCTCGAGCAGCACGATCTGGTCACCGCACGCGATGGCGAGCTGGTTGTCATCGACGAACAGTGCCGACTCGACCTCGGGTGATTTGCCCGGGGGAGCCTCGAACCGAAAGAGTTCCTTGGGTTCCACCGGCGCATCGAGGCGTACGAGCCGCACGACGCGGTCCTCGCCGCCGATCGCGAGCGAGTGGCCGTCGGGGGAAAACGCGACCGCATAGAGCGGGCCGGCACCAATCGCAGTCTCACCGGCTGGCTCAAGGCCGGCGTCGGTCACCTGCCACCAGCGGAGCCGGCCATCCTGGCCGGCCGTGGCGAGCAGGCTCCCCTCCGCCGAGAAGGCGACGGCGTTGACCTCGTCGTGAGCCAGGACGGACGTGATCTGCGGCGTGCCGCTGAGGTCTCGCAGCAGGTGCACGCGGCCATCGGCTCCGGCGACGGCGGCCATCGAGCCATCGGCCGTCAGCGTGATCGCGTAGAGATCGCGAGGCCGCGCCGTGCCGGCGCCGGCCACTCTCTGCGTGACCGCCGCTGCGTCCAGGAGGATGCCCCGCTCGCCATGCATGCGCCGCTCGAGCCAGCGGCCGGCCAGCGAGTCGGCGAGCGCCGGATCGACCGCCCTGGTCGCCTCGAGTTGTCGGATCGCCTCGGCGACGTTTCCCACCCGCAAGGCCTCGAAGCCGCGGCGCAACTCCGCGACCGCCCGTTGGCGCTGCAGGTCGTTCTCCCGAGCGGCGGTCAGCCCCGCCTCGCGAATGCGTTCGAAGCCCGTCCAGCTCGCGACCAGGCCCGCCGCGATGGCCGCGGCGGCCAATCCCACGACGACCGGCCGACGCGAGACCCACCGGATGGTCCGGCCGACCGGGGAGAGCGGTCGGGCCACCGTCTGCTGGCCAGTGAGCCAGCGGTCGAGATCCGTCGCCAGTGCTTCCGCCGTGGCATACCGGTCCCGGGGGTGCTTGGCCAAGCACTTGGCGGCCACCGCGGCCAGGTCGCGGGGCACGCTCCGTATGATCTGGTCCGCCTCGAGCGGCTCGTCAAGCAGCACCTGGCGGTAGGTCTCAGCATCGGTGCGGCCATCCCGGAGGGCCCGGCCCGTGAGCAGTCGGTAGAGCAGCAGCCCCATTGCATGCACATCCGTCGCGGGGCCGATCGAGCCGAAGGTGCGATCAACCTGCTCCGGCGCCATCCACGCCGGAGTGCCGATGGTCGTGCCCCCGCGGGTCAACTGCGTGAGCTGATCGACGAGATCCTCTTCCTCCTGCAGCTTGCCCAGCCCGAAGTCACCGAGCTTGACGGAGAAGCCGGCTCCCGAACGGGACTCCCCTTTCGTGGGCGGCAGCACCGGCTCCGTGCCGGCTCCCGCCGGGACAAGCAGCACGTTGGCCGGCTTGATGTCGCGGTGAATCACACCCGCGGCATGGGCGTGCGCGACGCCGCTGGCCAAGGCCCTGACCAACCGGGCGGCATCCCGGGGCGGGAGTGGCCCGGGGTTCCGCTCCAGCCAGGCGGCGAGGCTGCCACCGGAGCAGAACTCCGCCGCGATGAACTCCCGACCGGCGTCCTCGCCGACCTCGAAAATCGTCACGATGTGGGGATGCACGAGCCGGGCGGCGATCTCCGCTTCGCGCACAAAGCGGCGGCGGGCCGATTCCGAAAGGACGAGCTCCGGCCGTCGCACTTTCACGGCCACCGGTCGCCGGAGCTGTGTATCGAATCCCTCCCAGACGGTCGCAAAGCCTCCCTCGCCGGCGATTCCGAGGATCGCGTGCCGACCGATCGTCTGGGGCGCAGCCCCGCGGTCCACGAGTGGAATCACCCCGTCTGCTGCGGCCGCCTGCCGCAGGAGCAGCATGGTGTTGATAAGACCGGCCACCGAGCCTGCGGCAGGTCCGGCAGCGGGTGCTTCCCCTGCACCGGGAACCGGAGCGGCAGCACCGCCGAAGCCACCGAGCAAATCGTCGAGGGCGGCCGCCCGCCGCATTGCCGCTTCCTCGGCTGGGCCCTCGTCATCCCGCTGCGCAGGGGACCCACCCATGGGCTCGATCTCCGAGTCACCTCTCGTCGGATTTGGCCACAAACCCGCCCAATCCAGCGCCGCCGAGTTCCCCATGGAGCCGCTCGATCGCCCGGTACCAGAGCTTTCGCACCGCATCGGGCGACCGCCCGAGCCGCGGCGCCATCGCCACGAACGACATGCCGTGCCAGTAGCGGAGTTCGAGCACCCGTCGGTAATCGGCGGGCAGCCGTGCGAGGGTGACATTGATCAAGGCCGCCTCTTCACGCCGGATGGCCGAGCCGTCGGGATACCGACCGACTGCGGCGAAGCCCTGATCATCTCGGCTGGGAGACAAGCTGATCCGCACCTCCCTCGCCACGTCACGCTTGAGGGTGTCGCGGTAGCGGCGGATCGCGTCGACCACGTTGTGCCTGAGAATCTCGCGGAGCCAGACGAACAGTTCTTCGGCGGTGGTGCCGGTGAACCGCCCGAAGTCTCGCTGCATCTCGACGGCCGTCTCCTGGACCACATCCGAGGGACCGAGCTTCGCCCGCAAGTCGTGCGGCAACTCGCGGTCGGCAAGCTCGAGGAGGTGACCACGGGCCGCCTCGAAGATGCGGCCGATGGCGTCAGGAGTGCCGCGGCGTGCCCCCTCGAGCAGCTCGCGGATGTCAGCGCAGGCGTCCATGTCGTGACCGTTTGCGTCTGCCGGCGGCTGTTTGCCAGCTGCCCGCCGAGTCCGCAGTTTACCGCAGCCCCGTGGCCGTTGCCCGGGGTGCCGTTCCTTATGCTGGACAACCGTCAGACGCCCGGATGACCGGGGTCGGAGACTGGTTTTTGGCTCTCGGACCAACGCCCACGTTGCCCGCATGAAACTGGAACGCCGAAACCACGGGCTGATTCCGCTCGCAGGCTTGATGGTCAGCCTGCTCGCAAACGCCGTCGGCGCCTGCCCGTTCTGCGACGTCGTCGACCGGCCGCTCGCGGCGCGGCGGGATGCCGCGGCCGTCGTGGCCGTGGGGGAGGCCGCCGGCACGGCTCGCGACGACGCGGGGCTCGTCCGGCAGCCGTTCATCGTGCGGGGCGTGATCCGCGGCGAAGCGGTAGCCGCGGATGAGGTCGTCACCGCCCGCGTTCCGGGGCCGATCAGCGGCACGGCGCTCCTCCTCGGGGACACCGCCGGCCGGTTCGAGGCCGTGGCCGCCGACGAGACCCTGCTCGGCTACGTCGCCGCAGCCCCAGCGACCGAGGCGGAGACTGCCGATCGCCTGGAATGGTTCGCCCGTTGGCTCGAGCATCGCAACCCTGCCCTCGCCGAGGACGCCTTCAACGAGTTTGGGGTCGCACCCTTCGAGGCGGTCGTGGCGGCAGCAGGATCGCTTGACGCCGGAAAACTCGCTGCCTGGCTCGAGGAACCTGCGATCGACCAGCGGCGGCGCGGGTTCTACGGCCTGGCGCTCGGGATCCTCGCCCGGCGGGCCGCCGAGGCGGGCGACGCCGCGGCCGCTTCGCGCTGTGTGACGAGGCTCGAACGGGCGCTGTCCGCCGAAGGAACCGATCTGCGGGCGGGCTACGACGGCCTGCTCGGGGGACTGCTCGTCGCCCGTGGTGGCGATGCTCTCGACTGGTTTCGCGAGCATGGCCTCCTGAACGCCAAGACCCGTGCCGGTGACGCCCGGCACGCCCTCTCGGCGCTTCGCTTCGCCTGGGAATACCTCGCCGCCGAAGTGCCGCGGGAGCGGGTGGCGGCCGCCGCGGCACCGCTCCTCGCCAACCCGGCGATCGCCGCTGACGTCGCGGTCGATCTCGCCCGCTGGCAACACTGGGAGAGCGTCGACGCGGTGGCCGCGCTTTGGGCCCACCTCGGGGCCGACGATCCGCTCGTCCGGCGCGCGGTCGCCGGCTATCTCTCCGCATGCCCGCTCGAGTCGGCGAAGGGGCACACGGCGGCGATCGCCGCCGCGGATCCCGTGGCCTGGGCCACGGCGCTCAAGGCGGCGGCCCTGCCGCCCCGGGCAGCCGAGGATTCGCGGTGACCGTGGGGCAGGTTTGTAACCTGCCGGAATTGAGGCCGAGTCTCTGCCGGCAGACTGCAAGTCCGCCCCACAACCTCTGCCGGCAGACTGCAAGTCTGCTCCACGTGGGAGCGAAACGACCACGGGTTGCAGCGTGGCTGTTTCCTGCGATATTTCCGGCTCCGGCTGCGGCTTTCAGCCGCCCGTGACAGCCCCGGCACGAGGCCTCCCGCCATGAAGATCCACGAGTATCAGGCCAAGGACCTCTTGCGGGCCGCCGGCGTGCCGGTCCTCGCTGGCAAGGTGGCCAAGACACCGGCCGAGGCCGCCGCCGCCTACACGGCGCTCGGCACGCCGATCTGCGCCGTCAAGGCCCAGATCCATGCCGGCGGCCGCGGCAAGGGGCAGGTGCCCGGCACCGGCCAGCGGGGCGTGGAACTCGCGAAGAGCGCGGCCGACGCCGAACGGATCGCC